>JANXME010000248.1 GCA_025354785.1 Actinomycetes bacterium
ATCCGATTCCAATAAGCCAGCCCTTACAACTCTGGCAAATTCGCCTGCTTGTTCGCGGTGACCTTTACCTTGATATTCCGAAGGGTATTCCGTAGTTGAGCCATCGTTGAGAATCACTCTAAATGAGGTAGGGGCGTAGAACGTTCGATCTATTTCAATTCGCCCCAACGAACCATTAATTGTCGCGGCGCAGGGCGTGACTACCGTCATATTTGCAGTCAATACCGCTTGCGCCCCCGATGGATAATCGAAAATTATGGAAGTTTGCCCGTCCACTCCCAGGGGCGTAAAGGAAGAGCTAGCAGTAATTTTGGTTGGGGTTCCCAGAACCATGTGGGCAAATGAAATGGGATAAACAGCCAAATCCAAGAGCGCGCCCCCGGCTAATTCTGGCAACTCTAAGCGTGGAATATTTCGATGGCCCAGTCTCTGGCCATGGTCGGCCTGCACCAAGTGAATATCGCCCAGTATTCCGGAAGCCAAAATCTCCCGAACTTTGTTGATGTGTGGAAGGAAGCGAGTCCACATGGCCTCCATTAAGGCCACCTTAGCGCCATGGGCTGTATCGATCATTAGCTTGGCCTGCGCAGCATTAATAGCAAATGGCTTTTCGCAAAGCACCGGCTTGCCCGCATGCAGAGCTAATAGAGTGTGGGAGAGATGAAACGGGTGCGGCGTCGCCACGTAGATGGCATCAACACTTTCATCTCGGACCAAATCTTCGTAACTTCCATACGGCGTACAACCAGGGAACTCAGATGCAAATAGCGTAGCAGTGGGTAGCGCACGAGATCCGACTGCGGCGACAGTATGACCATCTAACAGAAGTATGTCGCGAGCAAAGACCTTGGCAATGCCACCGGTACTCAAAATTCCCCAGCGAAAATTTTCCATAGTTAATACTAAAGCCGGTCAAAGAATTGCGCCATCGTCGTCTCCGCGCTCTTCTTGCAAGGTGTAAAAGAACAAGATTAACCCGCCAAGAAAGGCGACCAAGCCTGGCCAGGGTTCGATTCCAAATGGATTGAAGTCGGCCAAAGCTGCCGAGATGGCATAGATAGGTCCAACAATCATGGCAAATATGGCATTGCGGCGACCGCGGTTTGTGAATGGAGCCAGGCGCGGATTAGGAGGCAGAAAATGATCATCTGGATCAGGTCGATCCAAATCGTCGAGGAAATTACTAGGAGTCGATTCATCCAGCGAAAGTCCAGCAATGATGGATTGAAATTCTGCATCTATCAATTCAATGTCTTCAGTTTCGTTACTAGATTCGTCATCGTGCCAAAAACCATGAACTACTTCGCCAATAAAGGTTTCTACTTCCCCGGCAACAAGGGAGAGTTCCTCGATCGAGTTATCAATCAATACTTCGCGAATGAGTGGAGACGAAACCGCTTCTGAAATTACTTGAGCCGCTTTGTGAGGAATCGTTGAGGCACTAGCGGGATAAAAAAGAAATAGTGGTTGATCAATAAAATAGAGCTCCTCGGCCAAAGTCTTCCAAATTTTGCGAAGTCGTCGCATATCTTGCGGCAGTGACGGCTCTACTAGAACCAACCCCTCAATATCCGTTTCGGCAGATTGCGCCAGTTGAAGTGCGAGCGTCGCGGCGCTAGCAATTCCAATCACAAATATATATTCACATCTCTCTTTGAGGATTGCCAAACTAGTTTGAGCTTCAGCGAGCCAGCCCTGCCAAATCTCTGGTGAGAAATCTTCCCAATTTTCCCCGGCCGCCAACAAGAGCGGCGCTTGCAAATTTCGCCCGTTTTGGGCAAGACTTCGCGCCCAGTTGTTTGTGAATTCGCCTTTTAAGTGTGAGGGGTGAAGAAATAGAACCCCTATTTCGCCAGTAGCTGCAGATCCCTGCTCTTTAGGGAACTCCGTCACATTCCCATAGTGTCATATATTGCCGCAACCTAGTAAATTAGTGACTGGTGACTAGAAGCCAATATCTGGCAACACTTGATCGGGGGCGCAATGGTTAATTTGCCTTACGGTCTTTTGCGCGCTTTTTTAACACCCTTCCTCATGGTCCTTTTCCGTCCCAAAGTAACTGGGCTACGCAATGTGCCAGGCGTTGGCCCGGTGATTATCGCTTCCAATCACCTCTCCTTCAGCGACTCAATTTTCATGCCCTTAGTGGTCCCGCGTAAAGTTACATTTTTGGCCAAAAGTGAATATTTCACCTCTCCTGGCCCAAAGGGCTTGCTCAAAAAATTGACCTTTATTGCGTTGGGTCAGGTTCCAGTTGATCGCACCGGCGGTCGTCGCAGCGAGGCAGCCCTTATCACTGGTTTAAAAGTTTTAGCGGATGGAAATTGCTTAGGAATTTATCCTGAGGGCACTCGATCCCCAGATGGACGTTTATATAAAGGGCGAACTGGCCTTGTGCGTTTGGCTATTGATTCTGGGGCGCCGATTATTCCAGTGGCGATGTATGACACTGAAAAGATACAGCCAACTGGCAAGGTAATCCCTAAGATTATGCGCGTAAAAATGGTATTTGGTGAGCCAATTTATTTCACCGGTGATTCTACAAATTTGCAGTTGTTGCGAGATAAAACCGATGAGTTGATGCGCACAATCCAATCGCTCTCGGGCCAAGAATATGTGGATATTTATGCCACTCGACGCAAAGCCGAAATGTTAGAAGACGAATAGGCAATCCCTATTCGTCTAACTTAAGCCGCTCCAGTAGGTAGTTGCAAGTTGTGCATTCACTTCCTGCATCGGGTAGATCACCTTCTAGAACTGAAATCAAATCGCTGATAACTGCTAGAAACTTGCCTTGATCGCGCGCGACCGGAACATAGCTCTGCTTCATCGCCAGGCCGAATGCGCCGTTTTGTTCAATTATCTTTTCTGGCTTCCAGACCAGAAGCCCCATGGTCGCAACTTCTACCGGATTACCTGTCGCCGGCTGCTCCAAGGCATACGCGTATGCTTCGAGTTGCGGAGAGTAAAACTCTCCCGAATCTCGGTCGCTATCTGACACTTTGCAATCTATGAGCGCCACCGTGCCATCTTCATTCTCTGCTACGAGATCGTATTTGCCATTTATACGCCAGCGGGTACTTTCGCCGTTGATCTGAAGGTGGGTGCTTCTAACCCACCCTGCTAATTTGGTGACGCGACCAGGACGCAGAGAGGGATCGATAGTGGTGGTCGAAAAATTTCTAAAAGTGTGCTCTTGCATGGCAGATAGCGTGCCAACCAAGGGAAAGGCTCCGGGCATTATTACCTTGTGCCAATATTTGATCCAGAGGCAGCGCTTGCAAGTCGATAGACCAAAGGTGAGGTCAGAAGGGGAGATAAATTCGCGCGCAGGAATGTCAGGCTTCTTCATGGCGCAATTCTGGCGCTTTGGGCTGACAGGATCGCAACAATGATCATTTTGCACTCACCCGAAATGACCAGACGCCTAACGTTAAAACGGGTAGCGCGGCCAGCGCGCAGAGCCATCCATAGCTTAAGCTGGCAATAATTACTCCCGCGCTTGCCCCTCCAAATGCTCCCATTAAGTTCATTATTAAATCTGAGGCGCCTTGAATGGCTGGGCGAATTTCTTCTTCAACTGATTCAGAGAGCAAGGTTGATCCAGCAATTAAAGTGCACGACCATCCCAATCCCAAGAGAAAGAGCCCTACCCCCAGGCTCCAGGCGTTGCTTCCAGGAGATCGACCAGCAACCAGAGTGGCCAGTAGCAAGATAACCACGCCAATTTGGATAACGCGCTTGCGGCCAAGCCGATCACTTAGATATCCCACGATGGGGGAGAAGGCGTACATTCCAGCCACATGGATGCTTATTACGATTCCTATAATCGACAAAGTTACATCAACGTGTGCCATATGTACTGGCGTCATAACCATCACCGAGACCATTACCAAGTGACCAATTCCCAGAGCGGCGATTGCAAAAAGGGCGCGGGGATTGTGGCGAATTACCTTAATTGCATCACGAGTAGTGAAATGCGATTGCACGTCACTCTTGATTTCTCTGGCACGAAGAGCAACTAAATATGGATCGGGCTGCAAGAAAAGTGCGATAACTATTGTGGCCAGGGTCAAAGTAACTCCGGCCAATAAGTACGGGCCAACCAATCGGGGTAGCCCAAAGTGCAAGGCAATTTTTCCAGAGGGTTCCATTAAATTTGGTCCGGCCACCGCCCCGACCGTGGAACCCC
>JANXME010000281.1 GCA_025354785.1 Actinomycetes bacterium
CTTGCATTTTGGTAATGGCTTCTGTAATTAATGGAATAGCTTCTACAGCCCCAATATATGACTGGGGAGGTATGACATGCAGATCACTCATGTCGCCTCGGAAAAGATCGACTTGCGACTGTGCCAAATCGTGCCAATCCACCCCATCGCGTTGGGCTCGCTCCAAAAGTGGATCGTCAATATCGGTCACATTTTCCACGAAAAGCACTTTCTTTCTCGCCGCGGTCAGGTATCGATTTATCAAATCAAAAGTTACATAGGTTGCTGCATGGCCCAAATGAGTTGCGTCATAAGGGGTGATGCCGCAGACGTAAATTCGATAAGTATGTTTTTCTTCCAGAGATCGAATTTTCTGCGTTGCTGAATCTCGCAAAGCCAACGTTGGAAAATGAAAAGATGGGTCAATCGGAGGAAGGTAAATCTGAGCCCAAGATTTCATAGCACCATCCTAATCTTGGCTTCAATGGATATTCCTGACCTTTGTTTACTCGCTATGCAGCTCAAAATGGAGGCCAAGGTACAGAAGGCCAGTCCGGATTTGGGTGCGGAAAAACTCCTGTTTTGCAAAGCTCAGATGTACGTATCTTTAGCGCAGAAATTTCTTCACTTTCAAGTAATTTTGTTAACTGCATGGCAAGAGAACCATCGAGTAACTCCAAGAGTCTTTCCAACAGATCTCTCTCTGGTTCGGACAACTTCTCCCCGGCCCATTGCCAAAGAACCGTTCGCAACTTATCGTCAACATGAAAAGTGACGCCGTGATCACAACCCAATACCTCACCAGCTACAGTGGGAAGTAGGTGACCTATTTTGCGATCTGTATTGTTGATAACGGCATCAAAAAGCGCCATCGTCCGAAGTCCGGGCTCGTTTCCTTGAAAAAATTCAATCAAGTCAATTTCTTTATCAATCTCTATCCATTGCTGGACTGCACCTTCACCGTAGGGACCATCGCGCAAAATTGTAAACGGCACTACGTTGAAATTTCCCACCGAACTTACTAAGTAGGCGGCGTACTCTCGATAGGCCAGAGTTCCATGCGGAAAATCCCAAAGCGGTCGTTCTCCCGCAATTGGTTTATATATGCAAGCAATCCCGTCGCCACCGTCGTCTACTCTGGCCAGCAAAGTGGCGTTAGAAGCGTCCACCAGTCGACCAGTAATCGTCATTTCTCCACCCAGGAGAGCTTGACTAACGTCGATAACCATTTGCGCGGGGGCAGACATGTCCAGAGGGATCAAGGGCCATTCCGCAGAAGGGACAAGGCGGTCGACCAGCTGAAACAACCACAAGCGATCGATCGACAAATGCTTGTACCTGTCCAAGCGAGAGAAAGACGCGAAGTAGATCTGGTTGATCTTCCCCCTCAGAGACTTCCTCAGCTTCGAGGGATAATTCCGAACTTGCCTGTAAATCAATTTGTACTAGCTCTCGATCACTCACCCAAGCAAGGCCAATTATCCCCACGCGAAACTCCTCCATGATTGGTGAATCCAACGGAAGATCGTCACGCACTTCAGTAGAGATCGTGAGTGAGGGTTCGGCCCGGTGCAATTCCTTTAAAAGTAAGCCGAGCCTTTCTGCAATTGCGAAGACCTGGCTTTTCTCCAAAAGAACTGAGACCAGACGTTTTCCACTCTTGGCTTGAAGGAAGAAACTTCTCTCTCCAGGTTCGCCAACTGTACCCGCAACAAAGCGCTCCACAGGATCAAATTCATGGATGATCTGAGCCATCTACTTAACTCTCCCTTTAGTCGAAGTCCCGGAGCCTCCACCTACGAGAGCCATTTTAGCGCGGCCAACGAGGGTCCCACCTTCCAACTTTGATCTGGAATCATTCAGAAGAAGTATCCGTGGCGTTGTATGTGAAAAGTCCAACACGGAAACGGAAGCGGGATCGATCACGATGCGCTGAAAATTATCTAAATCCATCGCCAGACTATGCGCCAGAATTGACTTTATAACATCGCCGTGGCTAACGAGTACGACATTTCCATCTCCTTTAATTTTAAGTGAGTTTTCAATAGCCCGCAGTGCCCGCGTCTGCATTCCTAACATCGACTCACCCTCAGGGAAGGTGACCCGCGAAGGCTTTTTTTGTACTTCTTTCCAAAGCCGCTCCTTGGAGAGGGTGCGAAGTTTCTTTCCACTCCAAATACCGTAGTCCGCCTCAATTAAATCTTCATCAACTGTCAATTTTAACTTCGAATTGATCTCCGACTGGTTTGCGCTCTTAAGCCATGGGGTGATGCTCTCTAGGCATCTCTCCAACGGACTGCTGCGCAATGCTTTCACGGGTAGATTGCCCAACCGTTTTCCCAAAGATCGGGCTTGCTCCTTGCCTTTATCACTTAAGTGCACCCCGCTGATTCGACCCGACAAAATGTTTTGGGCATTTGCAGTGGAGTGGGCATGGCGTACCAAAAAAATCAGAACCATACTTTCCTCTCTCAAAATCGCGCAACACATCTGATGCAGCGCAAGGGTATCGGGCATTTCCCACTTCTATATTGCTAGGGTCGCCCTATGGAACTTCGCCGCGCAGGCAAAACCGGACTTATGGTGGCACGTATAGGGCTAGGGACCATGACTTGGGGCCGAGACACCGATGAGCATGAAGCTGCCGACCAATGCCGCGCTTACTTGGAAGCGGGTGGCAATTTCCTAGATTCAGCCGGTATCTATGGAGATGGCGACAGCGAGAGAACTATTGGTGGTTTAGTGGGAACCCTATTTCGCCGCGAAGATGTTGTAATCGCAACGAAAGCGGGAATTTCAATACGTGAAGGGTCCCGAGATGTAGATACATCTAGACGCAATTTAATCTCTGAATTAGATCACTCTCTTTCGCGATTAGGCACGGATTACGTAGACCTATGGCAGGTTCAGATTTGGGATTCGAGCAATCCATTAGAAGACACTCTCTCCGCCTTGGATTATGCCTACAACAGTGGGAAAGCCCGTTATGTAGGAATCTCTAATTTCAGCGGTTGGCAAAGCGCGCGCGCCATCTCTTTGCAAGAGCAATTTCCAACAAAAGCGCCAATTGCCAGCCTGCAATCTGAGTACTCCCTCCTAGATCGCTCGATCGAGAATGAAGTTCTGCCATGTGCGATAGAACTAGGGGTTGGAATTTTGGCTTGGTCGCCGCTGGGGCGCGGGGTATTAACTGGAAAATATAGATTTGGCACGCCTAGTGACTCGCGCGGGGCAAGTCCGCATTTTGCAAGTTTCGTTGAACCGTATCTAGACGCGCGTGGGGCAAGAATAGTCGAAGCGGTAAATATCGTGGCCGAAGGCTTGGGCTACTCTCCCTTGGAAGTAGCGCTAGCTTGGGTGCGCGATCGCCCTGGAGTCACCAGCGCAATCGTAGGTGCGCGCACCGGCGCGCAATTGCGCGGCGCTCTTAAATCTGAAGAAATAGTATTGCCGCAAATTGTGCGTAGCGCTCTGGACGACGCGTCAGCAGTTCTCTAGTAAATTCTCCAGGACGCGAACTCCGAAGACGATTCCCTCGATCGGAACTCTCTCATCCACGCCGTGAAACAAAGACATGAAATCTAAATCAACAGGAAGCTTGAGTGGAGAAAAGCCATACCCTTCGATTCCTAAATCCGAGAGCGCTTTATTATCTGTTCCACCGCTCATCATGTACGGAACGGGTAGGCCTTCGGGATCTTGGCTCAGAATGGCATTGCACATCGCCTCCACCAAAGGACCCGCAAATTCCACCTCTAAGGCGATATCTCGATTAACCGTTTCAATTTGAATATCTGGACCAATCAATTCCCTGATCGTGGCATTGAGCTCCTCTTCCATGCCTGGAAGAAAACGGCCATCTATAACCGCTGAAGCCGTTTGCGGAATTACATTCGCCTTATAACCCGCATTCAACATTGTGGGATTCGCGCTATTTTGTAAAGTGGCCCCAATCATCCGCGCAGTTGTGCCCAGTTCGGAAAGTAAGGGTCGCAGATCGCTTTCCTCATATGGTTTACCAGTTGCTTTTGCAAGGTGCGCAAAAAAAGCTTTTACCGACTTGGTATAACGCTGGGGCCAAGAGTGTGCACCAATTTTCGCAACAGCCGTCGATAATGCAGTTATGGCGTTCTCGCTATTCATCATGGAACCATGACCTGCTCGCCCATTCGCAGTCAACTTCATCCAATGAATCCCTTTTTGCGCGGCTTCTACTAGATAGAGTCGTTTACCGTCACCGACTGTGACTGAAAACCCTCCCACTTCGGATATAGCTTCACTGCAATTAGCGAATACTTCTGGGTGCTCCTTCACCATCCACCGAGAGCCAAACGTCATACCCGCCTCTTCATCCGCGAAAAATACAAGTACCAAATTCCGTGGAGGCCTAAAACCAGAGCGCGCCCACTTACGAATAATCGCCAGAATCATGGCGTCCATATTTTTCATGTCCACGGCGCCTCGACCCCAAATCATTCCATCCTTGATCAGACCTGAGAATGGATCAACAGACCAGTCAGCAGCATTTGCTGGTACGACATCGATATGTCCATGCAAGACCAGGCCGGGTCTGTCTAAGTCAACGCCAGGGATATTGGCGACCACATTGCAGCGCCCAGGGGCGGCTTCATAGATTCGCGCTGCTATGCCCACTTCAGTGAGTTTAGCAACCACATAATCTGCCATCGCTTTTTCATCGCCTTTACCTTCTCCGAAATTGACACTTGGTATACGGATCATCTCTTGACACATGGTGATTGCATCAAGTTCCAACTCATCGAGATTCAACTGCGCCAATCCATCTATTTGCTTTAAGGCCATGGCGTTATTCTCCTCAATAATGGATGAATATGTGAGTATTTGGTTTACATCCACTCTGCTTGATATTGTGCCCTAATCACTCGTCCGGGTGGCGGAATTGGCAGACGCGCTAGCTTGAGGTGCTAGTGCCCGAAAGGGCTTCGGGGTTCAACTCCCCGTTCGGACACAACTTCCTCGGTGCTAAGTTCGCTTCGCACCGTTTCGTCTATTTTGTTGAGGAGGTAATCTGTGAGTTATTTGCTCCGCAATAAGGTGGTTTTGGTAACTGGAGCCAGCATTGGCATCGGCCAGGCTATAGCCCTTGCTCTGGCGCCGCATGGACCTCGTCTCCTCCTAACTTATCGCACTCATCCCGATGAGATCGAATTGGTTGCAAATCAATGTCTACGTCTAGGTGCCGTCGATGTTAAGACGTTGGAGCTCGATGTCGATAATGACTCAAGTATTAGAGAGGTTTTTGCTGCGATCGTGAATCTCTCCAGCGCAGGCGGTGTGAGGTGATATCAATCTCTTCTGAATTAACGAAGGCCCAGGAACTGGTTCGAGAAATTCCAGACTATCCAATTGCTGGAGTCCGATTTCAAGACCTCACCCCACTTTTGGCAGATGCATCCGCGTTTTCCTCCATTGTGCAAGCCCTGGCGCCTATAGCCCAAGATAGTGATCTCATAATAGGTATCGAAGCCCGTGGCTTTATCTTCGCTGCGGCCCTATCCCAAGCAACAAATCGTGGATTTGTTCCAATTCGTAAGGCTGGCAAACTTCCCTACCTAACTTTTTCGCAGAGCTATGGTTTGGAATATGGCCAGGACATTCTTGAAATTCACCAAGATGCAATTGGAACTGGAGTTCGCGCACTAATCGTCGACGATGTTCTTGCCACGGGAGGAACTGCTTGTGCCGCACTAAAATTGATTGAAAAATCCGGCGGCATTGCATCGGGG
>JANXME010000287.1 GCA_025354785.1 Actinomycetes bacterium
TTTCTGAATGTAATGGTAGTCGTTCATTCCACGCTGAACATAATTTGCCACCATGGGATCATTGTTACTCAGGTCCGTCCAGAGTGTAGCTCCCCAGAGAACGGTATCGTCTCCAAGATCAGCACTTTCCTTTTCTAGAAGCGTGACGTTAGAGCCTTCAATAAATTCTCTAAGAATAGTTAGAGTATCTCCCCAGATTCCTGAGTAGTGTTCATGATTGCCCATGACGTAGAACACTTTATCGTACTTGGCGCAATCTTCGAAGAAGAAACGCTTGGCGTACTTGATGAGTTTCTTAGCATCCTTGTCTGTGCGCATTGGACGTAGATAATCCGCGCAAATAATATCCCCCGCAAGCAGGAGAGTATTCCCACCGGGAAGATCAATATTTGAAAACTCTAGGTGTAGATCACTTAGAAGTTGAAATTGCATTTTTCTGCCTCTGCTCACATTTCTCAAGGACTAACTCTTTCTCGCTAGAAGAATATTGTAGCCAATCTCTAATTTCTGTCAACGTGAGTGAGCAGCCAATACAGTATCCTGTCTGGCTGCTCACAACACAAATATTTTTACATGGTGACGTTGGTTCCGGAATCGGTTTACTCCAAACGTCGTTTTGGTCACGCATCGTGCATCTTATTCTTCACACCGATTATTCTTCAGACCAATCATCGGTCTAATCTCGTCAATGCCCATCTGCTTCAGAGTCTCACGCGCCTGAGCCAACTTCTCATCATAGTTGACCACGTTGGTCATCTTGATAGTCGGGTCAAGCTTTACGGTACACTCAGCGCCGATATGATCTTTCATAATATGTTTCCAAAACATCGAGAACCCTATTATACTCTAATTATATTAGATAGTAAAGGTATTGAACTGTAATAATATCAAGGAGTTACGCTAAGTGTTGGAATATCAAGACAATATTCTACAACCTCTAGTCCCATCTCTCTGGCGTAGGTTCGGGTCTTATCAAATGCAGCACCCCATCTCTCTAGGACGCTAGGAGCCGCGAGAGGGGACACGATTCGATCAATACCAGCCTGTGCGACGTGCACGAGACAACGATCGCAGGGTAATAGAGTGGTGTAGAGTGTAAATCCAGTTAGTGGCTCTTTTGCAAAGAGAATAGCATTCATCTCTGCATGAATCACGCGACTGTATTTCTGTTCCTTGTCCGCGTAATATAGAGGGAGGTCTGGCATTCTCTTAGGAAAGCCATTGAACCCTAAAGAAGCCACCGTAAGGTCCGGGCGAACGATTACTGCACCAACCTTAGTTGATGGATCCTTGCTCCAAAGAGCAGTTTCTTCAGCTAACTTTAAAAATCTAAGATCCCAGCCTTTACGTGTCATTTACATCTCGTCTTCGATTGTGAACCAAGACTCTTCTCCGGCATCGAATGAAAATTTTCTTTCTAGATGATCATTTGAAATTAAATTTTCAAATGTGTCAAAAGTCTTTTGAAACTTCAGATGATATAGCTTCTCTAATCCCATTAGAATATTTGAAAGTTCATCTAAAGTGAGATTACCATCTAGAAGAGATTCATTAGTAATCTTCAACTCATCGGTAATATTCCAGCATCCAAGAAGTTCTTGTTCTAGATCAAAACGATCTTTTGGCTTGCTAACTGTAAGTGTTGTTTTAGTTTCCATAATTAATCCCAGAGGTTCCTATAATATTTTCCAAAAAGTTTCAGACCATTACTGATTCTCTCATGATATGCTTTCAATCCCTTCTCGTCTATGACCATAGTGTGGTTAGGTCCAAAAAGTAATTTAAAATTTTTGACATCTTCCTCATTTTCTCTAGAACCTAATTCCTTTGGTTCTCCAATCGGATTGTTATCAGCGTCATATGCTTGAACGAGAATATGAGATTCACCACGTCTGAAATGTTCTTCCCCCTCTTCATTACTAGAGATTTCCTTAAAGGCAAAGAGCATTTCATCCAGGATCCAATCCCATCTCTTGAAGAAATTTTCGTCAGTATCCCATTCGTTTTCTTTTTTCGGCGCAGAGAATGAACGAAGTTCTTCAGGAACATCTTCATCGTCTGTGGATGGAGAGCCGTGCTTTGTTGCCTTAAGCTGTACAAGCATAGGGTAAATAATCACAGCTAGAGTAGCATCCATATTCCAAGTATCGTACTTGTCGATATGTACCTTAATGTTGCGTTCTTTCTTCTTGGACTTAGTTCCAAGATAAGGACCAATGGTGATCTTCATGCGCTTTTCTTTCTCGTGCTTTCTAAATAGAGATTCCAATGAATCCACTTTCCATCAACTAGGAATCCCCAAGATCTCTTGGTCTTGCCTCTGATAAACAGAGTCCAAGTCTTGCCGGGTTCCGGGCATTCAATCCAATGAAAACCGCCACAGTTAATACGGAAGTGCCCCGGACCTCGCCAGAACCTACCTTCTGGAGTATGCTCCCAATATCCACCCTTTAGAATCAGGGTGAAATAAGACCATGGATGATCGTGCATCACCGGTTCATCAGATAACATGAACTGATGAATGAAGATATTGAAAGGGATGTCCTTTCTTTGTCTCTGGGGATGGTCTGGATAAAGCAGATAATAACGGATCAGATACGGTTTCAAACCGTCTCGGTCCATAATAACTGACTTACGATCCTTACGGTCTAGCCAATCGAGAAAGCATTTAATCATAACAATATTATACTACAATAAACTGTAAAAGTCAAGTCAGAAACACTTCCTGAAACTTTCTCATGGAATTCACTGCGTTGAATGGTTCTACGATCTTGGAGTATTCTTGCGGAGGTCTGTGAGTGACCTCCAGAAGCTTTTCCTCGAAGTTGGCTTCGTTGTAAAGTAATCCATGATCTTTGAGCAGATGAACCTGATGTCTATCTTCCCCCAACTCCCATGCGAGGACTGGCTTGTTCTGAAATAAGAATTCACACATTGCCAATCCGAAAGTTTCACCCTGCGTTCTAGCATGAATCATTGCGTCACATGCATCAATGAAACTAGACTTTGCCTTCCCTCCGAAGAAAGGATTAGCGTAGATGATATTAGGATGCTTGTAGAAAGGGTATGTGTTCGCAAATAGGAACACGATATCGGGATACTTGTGTACGATGCGTTGAATCTGTTCGATCACAAACGCAACGTCAAACGTGTAGAACCCACCATGGCGACCAAAGACGAACTTGTTCTTGGGAATGCCTAATTCAGCACGTAGATCATCTTCTGGTTTTGGTAGTTCTACGGTCAGAGGGACGAAAGGATATTGCTTCTCTTTACCTCTACACATTCTATTTGCTAGCCATTCGGAGATATATGCGTAGCGATCACCGTGAGGCTCGTAGCATTGAAAGACTGTGTGATTAGCCGTCTTAGTAGAAGTAATGAATGGCTCTTCGATTAGACCAGCTTTCTGCGTATAGACCACATCGTAATGAGAGCAGATATCGTTCAATTCTTGTGCGGTACGATAAGAATGGACTTTGAACTTGGTCTTTAGATGCTCTACGAGTGCCGGAACGGAGCCGATGTCTCTGTTGGCGGAACCCTCAAGGATATAGTCGGGATTGTAGATCAATGCGCTCTCGTTCCCGAGAATGGTTTGATTATACGTCGCATAGTCTACAATAGAGTTTGTTACACCCCTCAAATTCAGAGTGTAACTATGAAAAAGAACTCTCAAATTATTTTATCCTTTTCTTCTTCCCAATATTATACTTAGCCACCAACTGCCAGTCTACCTTATCCTTAAAGGCAATGATCTTGATCTGCGCGAGTGGTGCTACAAGGGTCTTGGTCTTATCTGCATCTACAAGCTTGACCAGACCCCATTCTTCTAATAAATTTGCAATCGTATTGCGACGAGCAAGGTCGTTCTCAATTATATTAGCTGGCTTTCCATCAAGTGCGAATAGTTCTTTGAAGTGGACGATGTAATACTTCCCCTGCTTGTGTAGAATATGGCAGGACTGATAGAGTACATTATCTTTCTTAGCAGCGACACCAAT
>JANXME010000321.1 GCA_025354785.1 Actinomycetes bacterium
CTTAACCTTTCCACGGAAAAATTAGCCTTCACTCCATTAAGGAAATCACCTTCGGAAGAAGAAAGTCACTACGCAAACGCCAAGAACGCTGATTTTCTGCTGGTTCAACAACACGCGATTGAACTCGCAGATAGCAAAATCAAGTGAGATACTGCATCAAATGAGAACCATTTTGGCACCGGCGTCAAACGAGAAGACCAAAATTCAGAAAATTGCTTTTAGTACCGTGGAAAAACTTCGGCAAGGTGAAATCGTTGGCATCGGGGTAGAAAACTCATATGTCGCGATTGCCGATCCAACTCATGCCCTCGGCCTAATCGAGTTTAGAAAAATTAAAGAATTTGGCGAAGATTTTTACTATCCCGTTTTTGTTAGCGCAGTGGAGGACCTCATGGGTTTCGTCTCCACAATAAGCGATACCGAAAAACTCTTAGCATCAAGTTTCTGGCCAGGGCTGCTAAATATTGAATTTAAAGTAAATCGAGATATTCCAAATAATTTGGGAGCACAGCGCCCGCCGTCAAGTTTGGTAGCTCGAAAACCAAAGAACCCCTTATTGAACGCAATTACCGATCTGATGGGGCCGATAATCTACACAACACTTTTGAGCGACGCTGGCGACCCGATAAAGGAGCTAAACGAGTTAACTCCGCGTCTAAAAAAAATAATTTCTCTTGGCATTAACTCAGGAGCCATCAAATCCCACCGGAAAACCACGCTCATTTCCTGCGTTAATGATATTCCAAAAGTCGTACGAGAAGGAGCCGTACCAGTTTGGAAGGTAAAAAAGATAGTTTCTACTCTGCAGGAGAAATAACAAAGTGGCCTATTTGAGTTCGAGTGGCTCTCCAATGCGTGGGATCCAAACTTGCCCATTCGGTTCGAGTCGAAGATAGGTGTCGGTAAATTCGTTTAGGTCCAGAGTCTGCGGAGGATCTGTCTCCATATCGTCTGGCCACAACCCCCAGTGCATGGGTACGGCAATCTTGCATCCTTGACGCCAGGCTAGGAAGGCAGCTTCCTTAGTATCCATGTTTCCAGTTACGCCATTTATGCAGATGAGGGAAATATCTACTCGCCCTTCCGTATCATCCACAATCCGCGCGTCATACTCGGTATCTCCTGAATGATAAATCCGATGCTTTCCCACGGTGACGATATACCCGGCCGCATCTGGAGTCTCCTCCAGTTCAAACATATGACGGGCATAAACTGCTTCAATCTTGATGTCACCGACTTCGGCCGATTCGCGACGATTTAGAATCTTTCCCCGGTCTCCGTAAAATCCACCAGCCCTTGCTAATTTGATTACCGAAAACGGGCCCATATATCGAGTCTTGGGATGTTTTGAAAAAGGAATAATTGTTTCTGGATCTTGATGATCATCATGTGGATGCGTTGCCAATATGACGTCAAAGGCCGACTCGTCAGCAGATAGCGGGGCTGGATAACCTCGTGACACACCATAGGAGGTCTGCACAGACTCAGTTAGGTAGGCATCTATACAAACCGTGTACCCGCCGGGGCTCTTGATTACGAAACCTGCTTGGCGTAACCACCAGACATGAACTGCGCCGGCTGGCACTTGAGTATCTCTAATAAGTGGCCAAATTGAAGTATTTTCACTCATCCCTTTATCGCTCCTGCCGTTAGTCCCGAGATAATGTATTTTTGAATAAACATATAAAGAATCACAGGAGGCAACCCATAGATCAACGCTCCTGAGAGCAGCTCTTGTATCGGAGTATTTAACTGCGACATTGTGGAAGCTAGGCCTACCGATGCCGGATACAACTCTTGCTTGGAAATCATTGTTACCGCCAATAAATAATCTCCCCAGCTGGCAAAGAAGGCGACCACGCCTACGGCAAGGATGGCCGGGCTGCAAAGAGGAATGATTATTTTGCGCAAAAGCTGTAAATAATCGCAACCATCAATTTGAGCGGCCTCACTGACTTCTTTCGGAATTGACTCAAAGGCGGGCCGCAGGATCCAAACCCCAACTGGGATCACGAATGCTGCGTGGATCAGCGATAGCGCTGGCAAACTATTAACAAGGTGATACTTGCTATAAATTTTGTAAATAGGGATAACGATCAGCGCTTCTGGCAACATCTGCGTGAAGAGCAACATCATGCCAAAGATAAATTTGCCATTCCATTTAAACCACGAGATCGCATATGCGCCCAGAATCGAAAAAGTAGTTGTAATCAAGGTGGTAAGCGATGCTACGAAACCAGAATTTAGTAGCCACCTGCCCATTGGTTTGTCATGAAATAGTTGCTGAAAGCCAAGAACGTTGGGTGATTTCGGATAGAGCACTGGTGGATACGCCAAAGTGACCTCAGGCGGCTGAATCGCAGTGACAACCATCCAATAGAGAGGAAAAATGACGAGCAAACAGACCACAGCAATGAAGCTGTATCTCACAATTGAACGAAGAATTACTGTTCTTTTGCTTCCAACTACCACATTCATCGCTTGTCCCGCCTTGCAGTACGGTTTTGAAGTATTAGAAAACCAAGGGATGCGGCGAAAGTTATAGCAAGGCCCGCGACTCCGATGGCGGACGAAACGGCGTAATCATAATATTTGAAAGCGGTGTTGTAGACAGAGACAACCAGAGTCTCGGTGTCTCGCTCCGGACCACCACCCGTCGTTAGATAAATCATGCTGAATTGACGGAAGGCGAAAATGAAAGCCAAAAGCCCTAAAAGATACATCGTCGGCTTAATGCTGGGAAGGGTGACCGATTTAAATCTTTGAATCGGTCCGGCTCCATCTACCGTAGCTGCCTCGAGCAGGTCTTCAGGCACACCTTGCAGAGCGGAGAGAATTACGATGCTATAAAAAGGGAAAGTCTTCCACATTGACATTCCAATTATGGAGATAAAGGCGTATGGGCTAGAAGTTAGCCATCCACCAGACGTATCAAAGGGTAAATATTGACTAACAACGCCAATAATTCCAAAAGCGGAGTTAAGAATCCAAATAAAAATAATTACCGAAGCAATATCCGGAAAAGCCCACGGCGCGGTAAGAAGGGCGCGAACGCCGCCGCGGCCACGAAATTTACGGTTAACCAGTAGCGCTGTAATTAAACCCGCTCCAACCGAAGCGACTACATTGATGAGCGCATAAAGAGTGGTTATACGTACGCTAGCCAAAAAAGCAGAATTGTGAGCGAGGCCCGCGTAATTATCTAGCCCTACAAAATTAACTTTCTTACCGATTTCGGCGCCTAGAGTTTTATCCGTAAGGCTAATCCAGATGCCTTGGACGATCGGGTACAGAACCAGCGTGAATGACAAAATACAAATGGGGACGATTAAAAGATAGGGAAGATTCTTGCTACTGCCTATCTTCGTTCTCTGAGTGGGAATTCGGGGCGATGCGAGTTTTTTCATTTTCGCATCGCCCCTAGCCCCCTCCTACAACCATTAACACTCTTGCAGAATCTACCAAAACAATTGCTAAATATCTGAAAGAGAGATCCGAAACTACAGCTTCTTAGCTAGCGCAAGAAGTTCGGTCTGTGCCTTGTCCATTGCCTGCTTCACAGTAGATTTCTTGTTGATCGCTGCTTGTAGGTTGGTCAAGACGATGGTTCCGTATTCATCACTCTTGGTGATGAAATCGCCCATCATGTCCATAGGTGTGATTGGAACGCTTGGTGGAGTTAAGAATCCCGAGATCCATGGAAGATTCTTCAGATAAGTCTTGAACTTAGGAACTGCCGCCATTTCAGGGAATGGAGGAATGAAGTCCAAGCAAGCAATCGTCAAATCTGCCATATTCTCTGGCATAAATAGCCAAGATAGGAATTCAACAGCGGCTGCCTTATTCTCTCCCAATTTGTTTAATGAAATTGGGTGAACTCGCGATGCTGCCTTATGGCTGGCGTGCGGCAAAGGTACAGAGCGCAACTTTGCATACACTTTCGGGTTGGTGCTCTTCAGCACGTTCACCGCGGCTGATACCCAGAAGCCCTGAGCAATTCTTCCGTTGGCAGCAAGGGTTGTCGCCGCAGCGTTATTAATGCCCTTTGGAATTGCTGCGTTGTAAAGATCTAGCCAGAGTTCCAACGACTTAACAACTGCTGGCGAGTTTGCTTTGGGTGTTTTGCCAACAGCCCATACGCCGTCGTACATGTTGACCCAGTTCTGCAAGTTGAACCAGAAG
>JANXME010000019.1 GCA_025354785.1 Actinomycetes bacterium
CGGTAAAAAAATCTTGAGCCCTACAGGGGCGACACTCGTATTCAAATTTTTAGTGCCGCCCTTACAGGGCTCCGGTTTGTTTTTCATATCAAACCCAGGGCTTACGCCCTGGGCTACGATATGCCGGCCTTTCAGGCCTCCTTATGTGTGTTTTGAATAGGGCGTGTGATCAATTAACAATATAACCATTTATTAAAAAACACAAAATGAGAGCCCTGAAGGGGCGAATGCTTGTCAGCCCAGGGCGTAAGCCCTGGGTTTTGGCATGGAAAAAAGATTTAGAGCCCTACAGGGGCGATTCATTAAACCTGATATATTGCCCATAGTTAATTTTTAGATAAATTTGATATATTTTAATGAATCGCCCCTGTAGGGCTCTGGTTTGTTTTTCACCCGTAAACCCAGGGCTAAAGCCCTGGGCTATCCATCATTCGCCCCTTCAGGGCTCTCATTTTGTGGTTTTTAATAAATGGTTGTATTGTTAATTGATCACACGCCCTAGTCCCCCTTAACAAAAAAGACTTGCCTTATTGAAGTGAAACGAGTACTCCTTGGGAAAGCTGCTTGCTATGGAACCTCTAGACCTCTTAGCCCACGCTGTTACTTGGGTCATGAAAGAATACGTGCTGATCAGCATGGCTGTTTTTGCTTACTTGTTTTCTGATGATAGAGGGCTGTCCTCTCGGGTGATGGGGATACTTTTTCTCAGCATGCTGCTGAGTCCTTTCCTAAAATCCTTGTGGCAGATACCCTTGGACCCCCTCCTTAATAAGGAGGGTTGGGCCTTTCCTTCGGGGCACATGCAGGCAGCCGCTTGCTTGTGGGGATGGATTGCCTGGGAGGTCCAAAAACGGTATTTTACCTACTGTGTTTTAGGCTTTTTAGCTGCCTACGCTTCGGCCCTTGTTTACTTGCGTTACCACTGTTGGGATGACATTCTGGGTGCCGTTGTTTTTGCAGCGCTCATCCTTATTACTTACGGACTCACCCTTAGATGGATTCCCAAGGACAAGCAGGCGTTTTTCCCAGCGACTCTAGGTTTTTTTGGGATTCCTTTGTTCTTCCTGGTTCCGGAAGCCTTTGCTCAGCTGCTTTTTGCCCAAGGAGGGCTCTGGGGCTTAAGCACAGGGGCTTACCTTTTGGAGCACACGCTGGAGGCCAACTTAGCAGGACGTCCTCAAGTCCTAGCCGTGGCCCTCTTTGCCTTCGCTGGGGTCTTTTTGTTCCACGGCTTTTGTGCCCTCGTAGGCAACTACATTCCCGCTGCCCTCCTTGGCTTTGTTAAGCTGTTTACCGTCGTGCTGTGGGTAAGCTACGGCGCTCAGGCCATTGTCATGCGCTGGGTGGATCGTACGACCAACGACGAAGTAGCTTCGGGTTTGAGGGGACATTGAGGGTTATAAGGCAGTTTATAAGGGCCAAGGGGCGCTTGCGCCCCTTAGGATTGTATGTTGAAAAACGAAAAATCCAATCTTGAAAAAACCAAAATGGTGGGCAAGAGTGAAAGAGTAGGAGTGATGCCGTCCTTAGGATAGGTCGAAGGACCGTCAGGATCTTGGGG
>JANXME010000020.1 GCA_025354785.1 Actinomycetes bacterium
AGAAGGCGCTCATACTCAAGGCGAAGGAATACTCAGATGCACCGGCTCCAGGTTTTACTCACCTCCAGCATGCCCAGCCCGTTATTTTCGGCCACGAATTGGCAAAGCACGCTCATGCTCTAAATCGCGATCTGTCGCGTATTCAAAGTTGGTTTGGTCGTAGTCGAGTTTCACCACTAGGGGCGGGTGCTTTATCGGGGTCGTCGCTACCGCTGAATCCAAAAGCTAGCGCGCAGGCGCTCGGTTTTACTTCAGCAGCAGCAAATAGCATTGATGCCGTAAGTGATCGTGACTTCTTAGTTGAAGCTCTCTTTATTCTCGCGCTTGTCGGTTCTCATATTTCGCGAATGGGAGAAGAGTGGACCCTTTGGTCCAGCACGGAATTTGGTTGGGCCAAGCTAAATGATGCTTTCGCTACTGGTTCATCGATAATGCCTCAGAAGAAGAACCCAGATGTCGCCGAACTTGCCAGAGGAAAGGCGGGACGCCTCATTGGAAATTTAACCGCGGTACTGACCATGCTGAAGGGGTTGCCCTTTGCTTACAACCGAGATTTACAAGAGGACAAGGAACCGTTCTTCGATTCGATAGATACTCTTAATTTGGTTTTACCAGCCTTTACCGGAATGGTGGCAACAACTACTTTTGATAGAGAAAAGATGGCCCACTCGGCCTCAACCGGGTATTCGCTCGCCACCGAGATTGCCGATTTTCTGGTGCAAAGAGGAACGCCATTTGCGCAAGCTCATGAAGCGGCCGGCAAATGCGTGCAACTGTGCGAAGTTGACCGAGTAGAACTTCACGAGCTCTCTGACGCGCAATTCTTAGCTATTAATCCTAAATTAACCCCTGATCTACGTTCGAAACTGACCGTCGCGGGGGCGCTTGCTTCGCGCGCGACCTACGGCGGGACTGCCCCAAGCGAAGTTGCCGATCAAATCGCAACACTTCTCTTAGTAATTGCTGGGACCGAAAGTTGGTTTGCCAGCGAGAGCAAACTCTTTTCGGGCATGATGAGCCAATGAGCCGATCGAAATCAGGGTTAATCTCCGACCTTAAATGGCGAGGGCTCATTGCCCAATCCACCGATGAGGCGGCCCTTGGTCTTGCGCTAGAAAAACCGATAACTTTTTATGCCGGATTTGATCCATCGGCTCCTAGTTGCCACGTGGGCCATCTGGTTATTTTGACAGTCCTGCGCCGATTTCAATTGGCTGGGCATCACCCGATTGCACTAGTTGGCGGAGCCACTGGTCTAGTGGGGGACCCAAGCGGCAAGAACGAGGAACGTGCTCTAAACTCGAATGAAGTTGTCAAAGAATGGGTGGATCGGATTCGGGTACAAGTTTCGCAATACTTGGATTTTGATTCTTCTAAGGCAAACGCGGCTCGCGTGGTAAATAATTTGGACTGGACGCAACCCTTATCTGCAATCGAGTTCTTACGTGATATTGGAAAACATTTCAGCGTTAACCAAATGTTGGCAAAAGAATCTGTTTCTGCTCGCTTGGAAGGCGGAGGAATTTCTTACACCGAATTTTCATATCAAGTCTTGCAATCGCTAGATTTTCTAGAGTTGTATCGCAGATTTAATTGCACTCTGCAATTGGGCGGATCTGACCAATGGGGAAATATCGTAACTGGTCTGGATTTGATTCGGCGGATTGAAGGCGGAAGCACCCATGCAATGACAGTTCCTTTATTAATGAAGTCCGATGGTACGAAATTCGGTAAGACCGCAGGCGGTTCGGTTTGGCTCGATCCAACGATGACATCACCCTATGCATTTTTTCAATATTGGTTGAATACCGAAGATAAAGATGTAATAAAGTTCATAAAAGTGTTCTCATTTCTTTCACATGGTGAAATTGCAGAGCTCGAACGTCTTCATTTGGAAAACCCCGGGGCTCGCACTGCACATCGAAGTTTGGCCCGCGAATTAACGAGCCTTGTCCATAGCGAACAGATTTGTTCCCGAGTGGAGGCCGCGGCCGCAGCTCTTTTTGGACAAGGGGAGATCTCAGCTCTTGATGAAGAAACTCTAGAAAGCGCTTTGGCAGAACTTCCCAGAACGACAATTTTGCAAGGTGAAGAAATACCTACATGGGTGGATTTGCTTGCTTCCACTGGAGTTGTAGATTCCAAGTCGGCAGCCCGCAGAATCGTCCGAGAGAGTGGCGCATATCTCAATAATTCCAAGATTTCCGGGGAGGACTTCGCTCCGAGCGTAAATGACTTCATTTTTGGGCGATTTGCTGTTCTACGAAAGGGCAAGCGAGATTTGGCGGCGGTGGAGTTGCTTAAAAAGCCTTGATTTATAAGGTGTTTTGGAGGCTAGATTGTCGGATAACGCAATTTGACCCTAGGCTCAAGTACACCTATAGTTACCCTCCTTGCTATGCATCGGACGCAACACGGCCGAATAGCAGGTACTGACCCTCAAGTCTGGAAATTGCTGGTTCTACGCGGTTTGACCGCATCAGCGCCTCTGCACTAGGTTTGTGGGTCTGCCCTGAAAATGGAGAGGAATCTCCAAAAGCAGTGCGCATCCGTACCTTGAGAACTCAACAGCGTGCCATAAGTCAATGCCAATGTGGCTCTTCTTGTCATGTCCGAAATCTTTAAGATGCAAATTTCAAAGTTGAAGTTATGCCAAGAGTGAGACCACTAAGAAATACCTCAATGAGGTATGGCGAAATACCCAGAAACTTGTTTCTGGCAAAAAAGCTATACCCGTTGATTTCCTTTGGTAAATAAGACTAATAAATAACGTCAGTTATTAAAGTCTGTACGCCAGAAAAAAACTTTCTATGGAGAGTTTGATCCTGGCTCAGGACGAACGCTGGCGGCGTGCTTAACACATGCAAGTCGAGCGATGAGATCCCTTCGGGGATGGATTAGCGGCGAACGGGTGAGGAACACGTGAGGAATCTGCCTTCTACTCTGGGATAACTCCGGGAAACCGGGGCTAATACCGGATATGAAACTTGGTGGCATCACCGGGTTTGGAAAGTTTTTCG
>JANXME010000023.1 GCA_025354785.1 Actinomycetes bacterium
TGGTATCAGCGCAGCAGAGGCAAAATACGAGCAGTGAAAGTGGCGCACGAAGGAGCGTTAACCGCCGATATTTTGGGCCATACTCTTGGATCACGCGCGACTCTGGTCCAATTCTCATCGGCATTCTGCACTCCATGTCGCGCGACCAAGCTACTTCTGCAAAATGTGATCGCTGAGATGCCCGATGTGCGCCATGTAGATATTGATGCCGAAGCTCATCTGGAATTGGTCCGCAAACTCGATATTCGATCTACCCCAACAACGTTATTTCTGGATGCGCGGGGCGTGGAAATTGGTCGGGCGGTAGGGGCACCTCAGCGTGATCAGGTAAAAAACGCGCTTGCTGCCCTTCGCTAATCGAGCGACGTAGCCGGATGTGAACTTGCGAATTATTCGCAATTAGTCTTATCTCCTGACTTTCTTTACTCTTTACATATGTTTCGCAGTGAACCCACGCATTTCACCAAGCGCCGAGTTTTGGATTACGGGCGCCTGGCGGGTTCTTTGTGTCGAAGGTGATGTAAGCGACTTTAGCTTTTACATCCAATTTCTCGACACAAATAATCGTCCATTAACTGCATAGAACGGAAATTAGAAATGTCTCAAATAACTAAGCAAAGAATAGAAAATAATTCAGTAACCATCGATGCCCGCGGTCCACGTTTTTCCGCGGGAATCACGGTCGTAGTTCTCGCCGCGGCAATCGCAACTCATTCGGCATGGTTGCTAGCCCTGCAAGCAATTGTTTTTGCGATCGGTGCATTTCGCGGTCCACAGTTCACTCCTTACGCTGCTATTTTTCGGATTCTGGTTCGACCTCGGCTCAAGAAATCTGGCACTGCCGAAGATGTACGTCCTCCGCAGTTTGCACAAAGTGTCGGCCTGGTCTTCGCCTTGGTCGCCTTAGCTGGATCCTTAACGGGTTTTTCCGTGATATTTACAGTTGCCACGGGAGCCGCGCTAGCGGCAGCATTTTTGAATGCCGCCTTTGATTATTGCCTGGGTTGTGAGATTTATTTATTGCTGCTGCGTCTGAGATAGACTCTCCACTATGGCTAAACCACATGAACTTCGCGAGCGTGGACTGCGCCTTACTCCACAGCGGGAGTTGGTCTTAGCGGCAGTTCGCGAATTGGATCATGCAACTCCAGAGGAGATTGCAGAGAAGGTTCGCCAAACCCATCCTGGAATTAATCTTTCGACCGTTTACCGCAACTTAGAAACCCTGGAAAATGTGGGTTTGGTTCAGCACAGCCATTTGGGCCATGGCGGGGCCAGTTACCACGCGGCCGAAGAGTTAGCCCATCTCCACTTGGTCTGCGGTACCTGCGGAAATGTAGGAGATGCGCCAATAGAGACAGCGCTAAGTTTTGTAAATGCCCTGACTGAGGATTACGGATTTCGTACCGATGTTTCACATTTTTCAGTCTTTGGCACCTGTTCGACTTGTTCGCAGGCTGAACTTTCCTAAATCTGCAATGGCCGCCGTTCTGGTTGAAGAAGGTCCCGATAAGGGTGCAATTTGGCACTTTGGCGAACCAACTCGCGAACAGCGCGCGTTGCAAGAGGGGCGCGCATGGGCAGATCTTTCTGGACACCAAATAATTTCGGTGGGGGGAGCCGATCGCTTAAGTTGGCTGCACTCCATCACTACCCAATTCTTGGAGAACCTTGCTCCGAATGTGTGGAGAGAAGTTTTGATTCTGGATCCGCAGGGACACATTGAACATCAATTTCTTTTAGTTGACGACGGTGAGGTTGCCTGGTTGGTATTGGATCCGGGCAGGGCTGCTCCACTATTAGTCCATTTAAATCGTATGAAATTTGCGTTGCGCCTAGAGATTTCCGACCGCACTAGCGAATACGCCTTATTGCGTACTCCTGGAAGTACCGATGAATTGGGCGGCCCATTCAAGATCGTTCCTCGTGCCGAACTTGGTAAATGGCGCGATATGTTTAATCAGGAAGCGATGCAGGTCGGGACTTGGGCATTGGATGCTCAACGCGTGGCGGCACGACGTGCACGTATCGGATTTGAAACAGATCATAAATCCATTCCTAACGAACTTGGAATGCTAAATTCTGCGGTCCATATGAACAAAGGCTGTTACCGCGGTCAGGAGACTGTCGCCAAAATTGCCAACCTTGGGAATCCTCCACGGCGTCTGGTGTTGCTGCATCTAGATGGCAGTGTGGTCACTGTTCCTGGCGTTGGCGCCGCCGTAGAAAAAGATGGCGTCAAGGTTGGTTTTGTCGGCACGAGTGCACGACATTACGAATTAGGCACGATCGCGCTGGCGGTAGTTAAACGAAATACTCCTGAAGATGCAATGCTAACGGTCGAGGGAATTCCCGCGAGCCAAGATCTGCATCAATAAACCAATGCTTGGGTTTTTTCACGCATAATTTCTTCTACAAACGAAGTGGAACCGGCAATCGTGATTCCAGAAATTTGATCCCCGTCCTTAATATTTCTCCGCACTGCACATTGGCTGCATAAGGTCACGTGGGCGTCATTTATTAACGCGTTAAGTAAATCTGGCAGAGATGCGGAATGCGCCAGAGTAAATTCATCCGCTTTGCCCGGCAACGCCAACCATGCAGCTTCTCCAGCCAACCAGAATGAAACCTCCACACCTGCTGCTAGCGCGGTGGAGGCCACGGAAAAAGCCTGCGCAACTCGCTCTGCGTCATCAATTCCCGTTGCTAATTTGATAACTAATCTCTTGGATCTCTCCATAAATCAACTCTAAACCCTTTGCTTTGAATCTGCGCTCGGTCCCAATACCGTGCTCACGATAGGCTTAGAACCGTGGAGAACCGATGGCCGCGATAACATCGATAGCGCTGGCAGTAGTTGCAATTGCTTTCGGAATTGCGCTGATTTTCTTTGGTTTACTGGGATACAGAAATGAGAAGAAGTGATGTTTACGATTCCCGAGGGGCTACATCCAGATCTCAACCCCTTGGCCTGGTTGGTTGGAACTTGGCGTGGAAAGGGTCGTGGGGAATATGCCACCGTCGCCCCTTTTGAATTTGCGCACGAGGTGGTATTTAGCCATGACGGGCGACCATTTCTAAATTACTTCTCGCGATCTTGGCTTATAGATGAAAATGGTGACATTATCCGAGCGGCAGCTTCTGAAACTGGTTTTTGGAGAGTGAAGCCTGAAAACGTTTTGGAAGTTTTGATTTCTCATAACACCGGAATCACTGAAGGTTGGGTTGGTCGTTTTGACGGTCCGAAAATTCAATTAGAAATGGATCAAGGCTATTCAACCCCAACCGCCAAGATTGTGAGCGCAGGTTCGCGTTTATATGGTCTGGTAGAGGGCGAACTTTTCTTTGCCTACGACATGGCCGCGGAAGGCCAGCCTCTTCAGGCTCATCTTTGGTCGACCCTGCCTCGCTCTTATGGATAAAAACTTGTGCACGCCCCAGCGCGAAGAGGTATTGGCGTTGGTAAGGCGCGGTGGTGTAATTGAATCGCGTCACAGCGGCCACCTGCTTGAGTTGGAGATCGATGGCAAAATTTCTTTCTCACTCGGAAATGTAACCGAGTTGATTTTTCCACGCTCTTCCGTAAAGGCCGTTCAATCTGCAGCCATGGTAAAAGCCGGATTGAAATTAGATCCTCGGCTACTTGCACTAGTTTCGGCCAGCCATTCTGGCTCGCGAGAACATATGGATGCGGTGAAGCAAATTTTGGCGCACGCTGGGTTAGCCGAGACGGCGTTGCAAAATTCAGCTGATCGACCATTGGGAGAAGAAGAACGTCGTGCGTGGGGGACACAACCACCCACATCTTTGGCGCAGAATTGCAGCGGCAAGCATGCGGGGATGTTATTGACATGCGTAGTAAATGATTGGTCAACCGATGATTACCTGTCTCCCGCTCATCCTTTGCAGATTGCAATTCGTACTGAGTTAGAAGTTCTGAGCCGAGAAACTATTTCGATTACTAGCGTGGATGGTTGCGGTGCACCACTTTTCTTAATTTCTCTTTTGGGGTTGGCGCGCGCAATACAAAATTTAACTCTTTCTAAAGAGCTCTTTCACTTAGAGGTAATGAATGCATGCCGATCTCATCCAGAGATGGTGGCGGGAGATGGCCGTTCAACTACTCGAATAATGCGCCAAACGCCTGGCCTTTTCTTGAAAGAGGGCGCCGAGGGAGTCGGGGTTGGTTCACTTTTAGATGGTCGAACCTTTGCATTCAAAATTAGCGATGGGTCAGCGCGCCCCTATGCAACTTTGGTTTTGGCAGCACTTCGACAATTTGGAGAAAACGTTACATTTGCCGCGCGCGCACCCGAGCCTATTTATGGGGGAATTGAAGTGGTTGGCTCGATATCTGCCAATTTCTGACCCTCTTTAAGGCAGGGCTAGACTGAAGAGATGAATGGCCGCATCGCGACGTTGATGGTTCATACCTCGCCCCTGGATCAAGCCGGGGTTGGTGATGCTGGCGGCATGAATGTTTATGTTGCCGAGAATGCTAAACGAATGGCAGCGATGGGCGTGGAGGTCGATATTTTCACTCGCCGCAACCATGGAGACCTGCCCGACGTGGTCCATCTAGCCGACGGGGTGAATGTTCGCCACATAGATGGCGGTCCGATTGAAGGGCTATCAAAAGAAGATTTGCCAAATTTTGTGGATGAACTTTCTAAAAAGTTTTTTAACGCGCTGGCGGGGAAAACTGTTTATGACGTCATTCATTCCCATTATTGGATCTCAGGGATGGTCGCCATACCTGCAAGTCGAAAATTGGGAATTCCATTGGTCCACACTATGCACACCATGGCAAAAGTGAAGAATTTGAATTTAGCCGACGGCGAAGCGGCCGAACCCGCGTTGCGTTCAAATGGAGAGACCGAAGTCGTAAAATTTTCGAATGCGCTAATTGCGAATACGGATTCGGAGGCAGCCAGCCTCGTTTCACTTTATGACGCCTGCCCAGACCTAGTACATGTGGTAACTCCAGGAGTTGACCTTTATTCATTCACTCCAGGAGGCGGCAAAATTGCGGCTCGCAAAGCTCTCAATATTGCCCAAGATGCCAGCGTAGTGACTTTCGTCGGACGGATTCAGCCGCATAAGGGTCCAGAATTGCTTATTCAATCGATATCGCAGATGCTTTCGCACTCCCCACATCTACGCGCAAAATTAGTAGTTTTTATTATTGGGGGAGATTCCGGAAGCGGCGGAGAGGAAGTCGCGCGATTGCAGGAATTAGTGAAGTGGTTAAATTTGGCAGAAGTTATTCGTTTTTTGCCGCCGATCCCACGAATGGATCTGCCAAATTGGTATCGTGCCGCGGATCTGGTCTGTGTACCTAGCTACAGCGAATCCTTTGGGTTAGTCGCCCTAGAAGCGCAAGCGTGTGGAACTCCAGTTGTTGCCACCGCTGTTGGCGGGCTTCGCACGGCTGTGGCTGATGGAATTTCGGGAGTACTAGTTGATGGCCATGATTCCCGCGCTTGGTCTTCGGTATTAGCAAGATTATTGGCAGAGCCAGCCAGGCGTGTGCTTCTGTCGTTGGGGGCTATTGAACACTCTTCACACTTTGGGTGGGATGCCACCGCGCGTGGAACTTTAGATATCTATGATCGGGTGCTTTCACTGGCCCAACACCAGAAATCATCAGCTGGCCATTGATTTATGGCAGGCATTGATCCACGGGCGGTGATTGAAGAATTTCTCGACTCTCACAGTCTTGATTACGACCGTAAGGACGAGAATACATTTCTTGTTACTTTGCCTGGTGAACATAAGTTGCAGACCCACTGCGCCCTTACTGTAAAGGATCGCTCATTGAGCGTCGCGGCTTTCGTAATTCGCAAACCCGATGAAAATGCGGAGCAAGTTTTCGATTGGTGCTTGCGCAAAAATGCGACGATGTTTGGAATTGCATTTGCGATAAATGGGGTAGGCGACCTCTACTTGGTGGGTAAAGTAATTCTGACATCAGTGTCTGAGCAAGAGTTGGATCGCCTATTAGGCGCGGTACTTCAGTATTCGGATGCGGCATTTAATCCGCTTTTAGAATTGGGCTTCGCCTCCGCAATCAGGCGAGAATGGGCGTGGAGAATTTCGCGCGGAGAGTCACTAGCGAATTTGCAAGTCTTCGAGCATTTGATCTAACTCAACGTGCTTGGCAGAATGTACCTATGACTTACACTCTGATTTTATTGCGTCACGGCGAAAGCGAGTGGAATGCGAAAAATCTCTTCACCGGCTGGGTGGACGTTCGACTATCAGAGAAGGGCGAGGCGGAGGCGGCTCAGGCCGGACGGCTATTGCGGGAGCGGGCTTTACTTCCTGATATTTTGCATACCTCACTATTAAGACGAGCAATTCATACAGCGCAAATTGCTTTAGACGAGTGTGATCGACATTGGATTCCCGTGCAACGATCGTGGCGCTTGAATGAGCGTCACTACGGCGCACTTCAAGGAAAAGATAAGAAAGAAACTCTTCAGATGTATGGGGCAGATCAGTTCAAATTATGGCGACGCTCCTTTGATGTTCCGCCTCCACCCATCGAAAATTCAGACCCATATAGCCAATCGGCTGATCCGCGCTACCGAGGCCTTGGCGCATCAATGCCTCAAACTGAGTGCTTGAAAGATGTTGTCGCACGCATGCTCCCATATTGGGCCGACGAAATTATTCCAGATCTAAGTCAAGGCAAAACTGTTCTGGTTACTGCTCACGGAAATTCATTGCGGGCGCTGGTGAAGCATCTGGACAAGATATCCGATGGAGCAATTGCAGAATTAAATATCCCCACAGGTATACCGCTGCTTTACGAACTTAATGATGATTTCCTGCCAGTAAAAAGTGGGGGAGAGTACTTGGATCCAAGCGCGGCAATGTCAGCTATAGAAGCGGTGGCCAATCAAGGTAAGTCTTAAGCTAAATCTGTTGAGTATTCACCTGTAACCAGGAAATAAATTCGCCGGGCAACCGATACGGCGTGATCAGCACATCTTTCGTAGTAGCGACCAAGTAGCGTGATATCTATTGCAGTTTCGATTCCGTGCGACCAAGAATCATCCAGCAATGCCATGAATAACTTACGATGTAGCTTGTCCATTTCATCATCATCTTTTTCCAACTGTATGGCCGCATCCAAATCGTGCGACATAATGACATGTGTAACTTTGGCAATGATTCGCTCTGCTACAGTTCCCATTTCACGCACCGTATCTTCAAGTTCAAAAGGTACTGCCTTTGCCGGAAATCGCATTCTGGCAACTTTTGCAATGTGATTGGTTAGATCGCCCATGCGTTCAAGATCCGCACTCATGCGCAAAGAAGTTACAAGAGTTCGCAGATCTCCCGCAACTGGTTGTTGGCGGGCCAAAAGATTTAAGGTATTGGCGTCCAATTCATGTTGAACATTATCAATTTGCATATCTTCAGAGATCACCTGCTCGGCCAGAGCCAGGTCGGCGTTTAGAAGAGCGTTCGTTGCTCGCTCCATTGAACGTCTCACCATTTCACCCATATCCACCAGCATTTGGCCAATGGCATCCAAATCATCATGAAAGGCATCGCGCATGCCTTAAGAATATCTGCAACCTGGTCGTTTTCGCAGGCGGTAAGTGAACATCAATTGAATGAGGAGCAAAGATTTGGGATATTGCACTCTTTTGGAGGAGTTCGATGACCAAGGAACGGTGCAACATCTCTACGATTAGAGGGTGTTTAAGCGAGGGCGTGCAGCAAGACCGGAGCAAAGCGTTCCGGAGGTGCCAGCTGGCGTTGACGACCTACTTCGTATAATCGATGCCGAGTCGCTACTTCTATCGCCGGGTGAAATTGTTCTCCAGTCCTCGGATAGAACCGATGCTTTGGGCCTTATTAAAGATGGTCGTTTAGTTTCTGAACCAATTCTGCAATTGGTTCGGGCGGCTCGCCGCGCTGGCGAGTATCAGGAAGCGACCCTTTCGCTACCTCGAGGACCAATCGGTCCAGGCGCCCATGACTTGTTGGTACGCGTTGCTCATCTGGCCGATAGCGGTCTGATGGTCGTCCTGATCTTTGATGACAGTGAATATCGCCGCCTTGATGCGATCCGACGTGACTTCATTGCCAATATTTCTCATGAGTTAAAGACTCCAATCGGCGCGCTATCGATTCTAAGTGAAGCAGTGCTGGGAGCGAAAGATGATCCTGCTTCGATTGTAAAATTCGCCACACGGATGCAAATCGAAGCGACTCGGCTCTCAGATCTGGTGCAAGAAATCATTGATCTTTCGCGTCTACAAGATGACGATCCATTAAAGAGAGCCAAGATTATCGATCTATCTACGCTCATTTCAGAGGTCATGGAGGGCTCGCGACTTGAGGCGGAAGGTCGCGGCATTTCCCTGGTTTACGCAGAATCTGGTGCGGTTGAAATACTCGGAGATCGTCTCCAAATTGAAATGGCAATTCGCAATTTGATCGAGAATGCGATTCATTACAGTGCCGATGGGACCCGGGTGGCAGTTTCCTTGCAGGAAAATGGTGGATTGGCCGAAATAATAGTTTCAGATCGAGGCGTTGGAATTCCTGAGAAAGATATTGAGAGAATTTTTGAACGTTTCTATCGAGTGGATCCTGCTAGATCTCGGGCAACTGGAGGTACGGGGCTGGGGCTCTCTATCGTCAAACACGTGGTTACAAATCACGGAGGAGACGTTTCAGTCTGGAGTATTGAAGGAGCAGGGAGCACGTTCACAGTCCGACTTCCCTTATTTATCTCGCAGAATTCACAACTGTTATCAATGGAGGAAAATTGACACGCATACTCGTGGTTGAAGATGAGGCATCCTTTTCCGATGCACTTGCCTATCTTTTAGGCCGCGAAGGATTTGAAGTCGGCGTGGCTGATACGGGTCCGAAGGCAATAGAGGAATTCGATCGCAGTGGCGCCGATTTGGTGCTTTTGGATTTAATGTTGCCGGGCCTGTCTGGCACAGAGGTTTGCCGACAATTGCGATCTCGCTCCAGCGTTCCCATAATTATGCTAACCGCCAAAGACTCCGAGGTGGATAAAGTGGTGGGCCTAGAACTAGGCGCCGATGACTACGTTACAAAGCCTTATTCATCGCGCGAACTTGTGGCACGAATACATGCCGTATTGCGTCGAAATGGTGAAAAGTCGGTCCCAGCGGATGAGGGTTCGATCTTGTCTGCAGGGCCAGTTCGAATGGATATAGAACGGCATTTAGTGTCTGTGAATAACGATTCGGTGAACTTGCCACTTAAGGAATTTGAACTTTTGGAATTTCTAATGCGCAACTCAGGGCGCGTGCTGACCCGCGGCCAACTGATAGATCGAGTATGGGGCGGGGACTATGTCGGCGATACCAAGACCCTGGATGTACATATAAAACGACTTAGATCGAAAATTGAGAAAGATCCCGCTAACCCCATTTATATAAAGACGGTGCGTGGCCTTGGCTACAAAATGGAAGATTAAGCACCAATATTTTCGTAAATTCCGGTTCGCTCTCTCACAATAACATCGAGAGTTAATTCACCCGCGATCGCAAAGAACATCCTCAACTTCACTCTTGTCCCTGGTTGAGCATTTAGTCCTGGCATTACCGCGCTTGCGGTTGCACTATCTCCTGAAAAAATAATTGGGCGCCCTGACGTTAGCGCAATTGATTTTTCGGACAGAGTTGCAATTGCATCGTTGGCAGCCATTGCAAGTAAGGCGTCTTGGGTAGACGCACCATTAACAAGAGTTCCTACAAGCACGGCTGAACCGTCAGGTTGGGCGACCAGAAGTACACTGCGAGCCTTAATTTCATTTCCCATACTGTTGATCGCCCCATCAACACCGTCGGTCACTTGGGTCACAGTCCGGGTAGCAGCGTCGTTTCCAGATCCGCAAGCGCTAAGCAGCAACGTGATGCATACAGTGAGAGCCACTAGAGCAACTTTAGGAATCTTATTTAGTTGCATTGGGCTCTCCTCGGATACTTGGTAATGGGCAAACGAATAACTGGTCGTAATTATCGGTTTACATTTTGGCTTACATTTTGGTGCGCCATTCTCTCACGACTTCGGATTTGACCAGTCAACTTTGCAATTTTGTGCGGAAATATTGACTTTTTACTCCTAGCGCGGAGGGGCGCCCCGGGGGTGACCGGTGTCACCAATGGCTGGTATTCTTAGCCTCTAACGAAGGGCTTTAAATGTCATTTCAAGTAGGCGAAACCGTTGTTTATCCACATCATGGGGCAGCTCTCATCGAGGCAATTGAAACCCGCGTGATAAAAGGCGAAGAAAAGACCTATTTAGTGCTCAAAGTGGCGCAAGGGGATCTCACTGTACGAGTTCCTTCCGAGAACATCGATTTAGTAGGCGTGCGAGATGTTGTAGATAGCGCCGGACTAGATCGGGTATTTGGAGTATTGCGCCAGCCCTACACCGAGGAACCAACCAACTGGTCGCGTCGTTATAAGGCCAACCTAGAGAAGTTAGCTTCTGGCGATGTTATAAAAGTTGCCGAAGTAGTGCGTGATCTTTACCGGCGCGATCTCGATCGTGGGCTATCCGCTGGGGAGAAGCGCATGCTAGCCAAGGCCAAGCAAATACTTATCTCAGAATTGGCACTTGCCGAACGTACCGATGAAGAAAAAGCAGCGGTAATTCTAGATGAGGTTCTTGCTTCTTAATTTGCTTCAGGCTTTTGAAAGGCTGACCATCAATGGATTTGCCGCACCCTGACGAACACTCTTTACCGCACTTTCGCACTGGCGTTGGAGTAGATGCACACGCCTTCGCCACAGATCGCGATCGGCCCATGTGGTTAGCCGGATTGTTTTGGCCCGATGAAATTGGAGTTGAAGCACATTCGGATGGCGATGTCGTGGCACATGCAATCTGCGATGCGCTCTTTTCCGCGGCTGGGCTGGGAGATCTTGGTACCAATTTTGGGGTTGATCGCCCTGAATATTCGGGAGTCGCAGGAATTCAATTACTTGCCGAAACTTTGCATCGGATAAGCGAGGCGGGATTTCAAATTTCCAATGTTGCAGTTCAGATAGTCGGTAATAGGCCTAAGTTGGGACAACGCCGTGCGGAGGCGATAGCCGTTCTTTCCAACGCATTGGGTGGCGCGGATGTCTCGCTAACCGCCACGACAACTGATGGATTGGGTTTTACGGGAGAAGGCCGGGGAATTGCAGCGATTGCCTCCGCGCTCATCCTGACTCATTTCTAGCAAGAATTTAGTAGATATATGGGCGCTTTCTAGAGTCCACTTTCTGGGCTCCACTTTTCTACAGGGTAGACTTCGCAGATGAGTTCTCTTGCGTTATACAACACCATGACGCGCGAGATCTCTTCATTCGTTCCTTTAAAGCCAGGTCAAGCATCCCTTTATTTGTGTGGTGCGACTGTGCAAGGTTCTCCGCATATTGGCCACATAAGAAGTGGGTTGAATTTCGATATTTTGCGACGCTGGCTGGAGAAGAGTGGCCTCGAGGTCACCTTTATTCGCAACGTGACCGATATCGATGACAAAATTTTGCAAAAGGCCGCTATAGAGCAAATTCCTTGGTGGGCGCTGGCGGCAAAATATGAAAGAGAATTCTCTCAAAGTTACGCGGCGCTAAATGTTGCACCTCCGACCTACGAGCCACGAGCAACGGGCCATATTACGCAAATGGTCGAACTCATGACTTTGTTAATCGATAAGGGGCTGGCATATGCCCCCGGTAACGCGGATGTCTATATGGAAGTTAGTAAATTGGATTCTTACCTATCTCTCTCTCACCAACGCGTTGAAGATCTGCAATCTGCAGGTGATGGTGCAGGGAGTTATAAGCGCTCACCACATGACTTCGCACTTTGGAAAGGCGCCAAAGCGGGAGAGCCAGCTTGGTCAACTCCGTGGGGTTCGGGTCGACCTGGGTGGCACCTGGAGTGCTCGGCGATGATTCACACATATCTGGGTGAGGCCTTTGATATTCATGGCGGAGGTTTAGATCTAATCTTCCCTCACCACGAAAACGAGATCGCCCAATCGCAAGGGGTGGGGTGGCCCTTTGCAAATATTTGGATGCACAATGCTTGGGTAACTGCAGCCGGTGAGAAGATGGGCAAATCGTTGGGTAATTCCCTGCAAGTCAAGGCCCTCCTTAAAAAGGTGCGTGGCATTGAACTGCGCTGGTATTTAGGTGGGGCACATTACCGATCGATGATGGAATTCTCGCAGGTTGCCCTGGATGATGCGGTGACGTCCTTCAGGCGCATTGAAAATTTCCTAAATCGATCCGTTGAGATTTTGGGCCACCAACTTGTTCCAACTCTAAGTCCGGATTTTGTTGATGCCATGAACAATGATCTAGCCGTTCCCGTGGTGCTTGCACAAATTTCGGAGAATATGCGTATAGGAAATATCGCAATCGCAGCCGATGATCGCGGGAAAATAGAGAGCAGCGCCAATGAAATTCGTGGCGCTCTGGAGGTTCTAGGTTGCGATCCCTTTGATCCAGCTTTTGCCAAGGATGGCGCTGACCTATCCCCGGCGCTAGATGGAGTAATAGGAATTGCGCTCGCTCAGCGACAAGCTGCCAGAGATAGAAAAGATTTTGCCGTCTCCGATGAAATTCGCGATGGTCTGGCTGATCTCGGAATTGCGATTGAAGATACCTCCCAAGGACCACGATGGTCGTTCTCACCTACGGAAAAGTGGTAGTTAGATGGCTGGCAATTCAACTCGGCGCGGAGCAGTACGAACCTCAAAAAGCGCGAAAAAAGGTCCAACCACTGGCAGCGGTGGGCTAAACAAACGACGGCTGGAAGGAAAAGGACCGACGCCCAAAGCCGAGGATCGTCCCTACCACGCAGCGGCTAAACGCAAAGTTGCCGCGAAGAAGTCAGCGTCGACACGCGCACCTTCTGATAAAAGCCCGCGAACTAAAAGCGTTCGTCCAAAGGGCGGGGGAGAGTTGGTAGCGGGTCGAAACGCCGTTGTGGAAGCGCTACGAGCTGGAGTGCCGGCCACTGAATTAATCGTGGCACGCAGCATTGACGTTGATGATCGCATTACAGAATCTTTGCAGTTGGCTCTGGCAGCGCGATTGCCGATCCGAGAGACCCATCGTGCAGAAGTGGAAGGTCTATCTGGTAGCAGTCAAGGAATTTTGTTGGCCATTAAGCCATACCAGTATTCAAGTTTTGAGGAAATCGTATTGCGCGCCAAAAAGCCTGCGCTAATTATCGCCCTAGATGGCGTAACGGATCCTCGAAACCTGGGGGCAATTGTCAGAAGTGCGGCAGCGTTCGGCGCAGATGGTGTTGTTATGACTGAACGACGAGCGGCTGCAATGACCGCTTCGGCTTGGAAGAGTTCAGCAGGGGCGGCCTCGCGAATGCAGATCGCACAAGTTAGTAATTTGGCGCGCGCAATAGATGATGCCAAAAAGAGCGGATGTTTTGTAGTTGGTCTAGATGGCGAATCTGAAGAAGGTTTGAGCCAAATGAAACTCGCTAAAGAAGCGATCATGATTGTGGTTGGAAGTGAGGGCAAGGGCTTATCTAGGTTAGTCAAAGAGAAATGTGATTTGGTTATTTCTATTCCCATGCGCGCGAGTACAGAATCGCTTAATGCCAGTGTAGCCACCGCCATCGCGCTCTTTTGGGTGGACGAGCAACGTCGTAAATAATGAAATTTACACGGCTATTAGCGTGTGGTGACTCCTTTACCGAAGGAATGACCGACGAAATCGTACATGGACAATATCGAGGATGGGCCGACAGGGTTGCCGATGTTATGGCAAGTGAATCCGTCGATTTTACTTATGCAAATTTTGCAATCCGCGGAAAATTGGTCGGCCAAGTAGTCAATGAACAAATTCCAAAAGCACTGGCCTACGTTACTGGCTCAGAGACGCTTTTTATTTTTCACGCCGGCGCAAATGATGTGCTCCGCCCAAATTACAAACCAGAGTTGGTGCTACCCCTTTACACGGAAGCCGTTCAAAAGATTGCTGCATCGGGTGCCACAGTTTTGCTCTTCACCGTCCTAGAAAAGACTGCCAGCAAAGGCAAAACTGCCAAGCTTTGGAGTACTCGTTTTGCAGAATTTAATGTAAACGTGCGGGCGATAGCCAAAGAGGTAGGCGCTCTGGTTGCCGATGCCAATGAAGATGGTTTCTTGAGTGATCGGCGCTTCCTTGCCAAGGATCGTCTCCATCTAAATCCGGCCGGGCATGATCGCGTTGCCCAGGGTGTTCTTCAAAAACTCGGTCTGCCCTTTTCTCCCGACTGGCGAACCCCACTTCCGAATGCGGCCTCCAAGTCCATTTTCCTTCAAAGTTATGAATACGTGCGCTGGGTGATTACCTTTTTGGGACCTTGGCTTTGGAGACGGGCGCGTGGGAAATCATCCGGGGATGGACGTATATGCAAACACGCCTTTCCAGTTAAGTGGCCTCTGAACTAGATAGTTCTTACCCGCCACTGCCATTCATGAACGCCAGTTGCAATAAAATATTTTTCAATTGTGTCGGGTCCGCAAGATGCGGTTCCGAGTCCGCGGTGGGCGGCATCGATATGCACTACAACATTTCCAGATGGCCTGACTTCCACATCGTGAGTTGCATCAGCGAGCATCGTTGCACGATTTGGCGTCACCGAAACCTGTCGCGGAATATCGCAATCGAATCTAACTCCTTCGCCCGAGGCTTTCGTTAATTCGAACCACCGAACCCCATTATGTCCACCGTTCTCTTGCGGTCGGACATAAGGAATGTACTGATCTGCTACCGAACTTAACCAACGGTGTACCCGGCCAATTTTTCTATCGGGATAGGTTTCATGCGCGCCGGTTCCAAACCAGGTCAGAGTATTAAGATCGTCGGCAAGTTCGAAGTTTGTTCCAATCCGAGCCAGGTCGTTCAACTCTTTGGGAATGAGAACGCTCTCTTTCACAGTGAACCCATCAACTTCTGGGATCACTATTTGCGTGTGCTTTATATTGATTCCGGTGCTCGTCTGCCAAATATTCTTTATCTTGATTTGGTTGACCGTGGAAGTGAAGACGCAGTCTGTACGAGTTAAATCCCGGACACCCCAGCGCTGCCACTTCGTGGCTATATGGCCTATTCGATCGTTATCCGTGGGAGCTCGCCACAGGGAGAGAACAGGAGCCACCTTCATAAAGGGAATATTGATTGCCCCAGAGGCATCAACAATTTCCCGCAAGTCCATTGGTGGCTTATTTGGCGAGGTATATTGCAGCGCTCGGGAAGGAAGGGCGAATTGGTTCCAGCCTACCTCGCTAGATGCAGGTGACCAGGCGGTGCTCTGCCTGCGAATAAAGGTAAAAGTGATAAAACGCTCCCCGCGTCCATCCGCTTTAGCAAGCAGCGGTGATTTGATCGTCACTTTGCTCGATTTGCGCGGCGCGGTTTTCGGAACCGCCAACTTACCCGCCTCTACGACCAAACCATCTCGGGTAGTGGACCAATTGATTTCGTATTCGGAAAGATCACTAAAAAACTGTTTGTTGAATATTTGGAATTCGCCTGTCTTGGCGCTCGCGGTGGAGATGCTAATTGGAGCGGCGATTTCCTTGAATTCGCGCATGGCCGGTTTTGGAGTTCTGTCAGGAAACACCATTCCGTCGCAACAGAAATTTCCGTCATGCTTCTTCTCTCCGAAATCACCGCCGTAGGCTGCGCGATGAGTTCCATCTGGAAGCACCTGGTCGGGTCCGTGATCCCAAAATTCCCAGATAAACCCCCCTTGCAGACCATCTATAGAGTGAATTTCCTCCCAATACTCGGCCAAGGTTCCATTGCTGTTGCCCATGGCGTGGGAGTACTCGCACATTATTAGGGGGCGATCCTGCCTGCCGGACTTGGCATAACTGACAATCGCTTTAATTGTCGGGTACATGGGCGCAACTACGTCGGTTAGTGAATGTCCGCCTCTCCAGTCGCCTCGAATTGCTCCTTCATAGTGAAGAGGACGCGATGTATCAAAAGCGCGAGCGTATGCCGCTGCTGCCGCATGATTTAGTCCGGCGCCGGATTCATTTCCCAGCGACCAGAAAATCACCGACGGATGATGAATATCTCGTTGCATCATCCGTCCAACTCGCTCTACAAATGCGCCTAAATATCGTGGATCGTTGCAGATGGAATCATAAAAGGCATGGGATTCAATATTGGCTTCATCAATCACATAGAAACCAAGTTCGTCGCAAAGGTCCAGAAATGCTGGGTCATTCGGATAGTGGGATGTGCGCACGGCGTTGAAATTCCAACGTTTCATCTCTAGTAGATCTTGGCGCATATCCTCACGGGTAACGACTCGCCCGGTTAGACGATTGAAATCGTGGCGATTTACGCCATAAATAATAACTTTTTCGCCATTGAAGAGGAGATGCTTGCCAACAACGCGAACATCGCGGAATCCTATTCTCTGATTGCTCACCTCTATTACAACTCCAGCAGGATCTAGTAACTCCAAGGAAAGGGTGTAAAGCTTCGGAGATTCCGCCGACCAGGGTGAGACTGATGGAATCTCAGTTTTTAGTAGAATTTTGCCAGGAGTGGGTGGCTCGAGTTCGTGGAGCACGTGTAAGGTTTTAGCTGGAATCTTTCCATCCCAAAATTCTCCATGGAAAAAATCTCTACCGGCAATGCGATGCTCTTCTGTCATCTCGGTCCAATTCGGACGAACATGCGATTCCAGAGTCGCCGAGAGTTGGGCGCCCTTGGCCTTAGGAAGTTCCAAAATTCTTGCGCGCAAACTGTAGCCAGAAATATCTCGGTTATTTAAGGAAGCGATGTGCGCCTCAATTTGGAGTGTGCCAGTCGTAAAATCTGATTTCAGCCCAGAGGTTGTGTAAAGCCGCTCGATGAATACTTCATTGGTCACATAAAGCTTCACAGATCGTGTAATGCCGCCATGCCACCACTGATCTTGGTCTTCAATGTAATTTGCGTCTGACCATTTAGTGACATGAATACGAATTGTGTTTTTTCCTGGTTTTACAAAGGCTGTAACGTCAAATTCGGCAGCCAGGCGAGAATCCTTTGACATCCCTACTTCTTTTTCATTAATCAAAATATATGCAACCGATTCCCACCCACCCAAATGCAAAACCGTTCGACGACGATCCCAGCCTTTGGGAAGTTCAAAATCTCGCTCGTAGACTCCAGTCGGATTGAGACTGGGAACATTTGGAGGCAATTCGTCATATGGCATCTGAACATTTGTGTAAATAGGACGATCAAAGAAAACCTCACTTGGCGGCTGCATTGTCCAAAGCCCAGGTACCGGGATCGAACTCCATTTTTTTGTTAGCGGTTGAGTAGGGCTGGCCAGCAATTGGAAACGCCAGTTTGCGTCCAATGCAATTTTCTCCAGGTGCTCCAGGTTGAGCATAGGTAGACGATTTATAGAAGATGTTTCCGGACTTACCCAGTAATTAGCTAGCAATTTAAGGCTCCCTGGAGTTTTGTAAAAAGAGGTAGGCATGAGTTTGCCACGCTTGGGGGTGATTGGGAATTCCCCAATTTTGGCAACAAAACCCCAATTTGCCGGCTGTTTGCCGGCTGGAAGTGCCATGTTCATCTCTTTCGGAGAGAATATCTAGATGGTTAATCGAGGTAACTTCACCGATCGAGAGTTGAGCTGGCTCTCCTTCAACCAGCGCGTGCTGGAATTGGCCGAAGACGCTTCAATCCCGTTGTTGGAAAGAGTTCGATTCCTGGCAATCTTTGCCTCCAATTTAGACGAATTCTTTATGGTGAGAGTGGCTACCCTCAAGAACAAGGTCGATGGCCATAGCCATTCGCCAAATTCGGCTGGCTATACACCTAAAGCCTTAATGCAGGAAATTTCTCACCAAACGCGCGATCTTATGAAACGTCAATCAGATTTATTTCACGAAGTGATATTGCCCGAACTCAAAAGCCACGGTGTTGAAATACTGTCTTGGGCAGAGCTTGACGAGTCGGAAAAAAGTTATGTAACGACGCTCTTTGATCAGAGAATCTTTCCAGTTCTAACTCCATTAGCAGTGGATCCATCCCATCCATTTCCCTACATCTCTGGCCTTTCCTTAAATCTGGCAGTAATCGTAAGAAATGCGACAAGCAAAGAAGAGTTTTTTGCAAGAGTAAAGGTTCCGCCTATCCTTCCACGCTTCATTCCTACCAGAACAAGTGGATCACATAGATTCGTACCTCTCGAGAGTGTTATTTCCGAACACCTACATCAACTCTTTCCGGGTATGGAGATTCATGATCATTACACTTTTCGTGTAACTCGTAACCAAGATCTTGAAGTAGACGAGGATGAGTCCGAAGATCTGCTAAGCTCTCTGGAACAGGAGTTGCTACGCCGTCGCTTTGGACCACCCGTTCGATTGGAAATAGAAGAGGGTGTCAACCCCGAACTTTTGGCACGGCTCACACAGGAACTGGGCATTGACCCTGAATATGTGGTCTCGTGCAAAATGCCACTTGATCTAACTGATTTGAATCGGGTAGCGAATTTAGAAATCCCTGAGCTCAAATTTCCAGCGTTTCGTTCGAAAACTGCTACGGAGTTAGTCGGCATAGACCTAGATGAACACGATAGTTTTTTTCAGAGAATTAGATTAGGTGAAATTCTTCTACATCACCCGTATGACTCATTCACATCATCGGTTGTCCACTTTTTAGAGAACGCCTCGCGGGATCCAGCGGTTTTAGCCATAAAACAGACACTTTATCGCACCTCAGGGGACTCACCCATTGTTGAGGCGCTTATCGAGGCAGCCGAAGCGGGCAAACAAGTTCTGGCGGTTATTGAAATTCGCGCTCGCTTTGACGAACAGGCCAATGTGCGCTGGGCCAGAAAGTTGGAGGCGGCCGGCGTTCATGTTGTGTATGGATTAATGGGTTTAAAGACGCACGCCAAACTTTCCCTTGTCATTCGGGAGGAGGCAGATGGTTTGCGCCGCTACTGTCATATCGGTACTGGCAATTACAACCCCAAGACGGCGCGCACTTATGAGGATCTAGGAATGTTAAGTTGTGACCCCGAACTAACCGATGACCTCACAAAACTCTTTAACCAGCTATCCGGCTTTGCTCCGCAGTCGACGTACTCGAGACTTTTGGTGGCTCCTCGAACGCTGCGCACTGACCTACTGGAGAAAATAGAGCGAGAAATTGAAAATGCGAAAGCCGGTCTACCCAGCGGCATCCAGTTTAAATTGAATTCACTCCTGGATGAGGAATTTGTGGAACATCTCTACAAGGCATCTAGGCATGGAGTAAAAGTAGAGTTATTGGTGCGCGGAATATGTTCGCTCCAGCCTGGGCTCGCTGAGGCATCCGAAAACATTGTTGTGCGCTCTGTTCTAGGAAGATTCTTAGAGCATTCCCGAATCCTTCATTTCACAAATGGTGGCGAACACGAATATTGGATTGGGAGCGCCGATTTAATGCACCGAAATCTGGATAGGCGCGTAGAGGCGATGGTCAGAATAGATCTTCCAGCTCATAAGAAATACTTACAAGAGATTATTGATTTGGGTTTATCAGTTCAGACAAAGAGTTGGCATTTAGAAGGCAGTACTTGGAAATTGGTTAGTAGAGATTCCAGTGACTCCTTGTTGGCAGATATTCAAGAAGTCCTCATTGCTAGATCAGAGAGAGGCAGATAACTGGGTGGATGTTATGAGTATTGCGGCGGCGGGAGCGGTGCTTTGGCGCCGTGATGAGAAGGGCCAACTTCTGATTGCTCTAGTACATCGCCCGCGCTATAACGACTGGTCGCTACCTAAAGGCAAAGTGGAAGATGGTGAATCGCTTCTAAATTGCGCCTATCGTGAAGTATTTGAAGAGACCGGAGTCACGGCCATCTTTGGACCCGAACTTGGGCAGACGGTTTACGACGTTGAAGATGTTCCTAAAACGGTTCATTATTGGGCCGCCAAGGCCAGCGATGCTGCGTATGGAAAGCCAAATCCACTTGAAATCGACGAGATTGAATGGCTAACTCCGAAAGCCGCAAGTAAAAAACTAACTCTCAAAGACGATCGATCGATCCTCGAATTCTTTTTGGATTTTGGCCCAGATACCACCCCCCTTGTTCTCCTGCGCCACGCGAAAGCGGTGAAGCGAAGTGATTGGGATGGAGATGATGGAGATCGACCCTTGGATATTTACGGACAAACCCAGGCGAAACGTTTGTTGACGAGTTATCTTCCCTTTGGAATTACTGAAATCCATTCCTCAGATGCAATCCGATGCTTGGAAACAGTTGAGCCAATGGGGCGCTCCCTAAAAATTGAGGTAAAAATAGAATCAGACCTGAGTGAATATCGATATGAAACTCATAAAGAGTCGGCCATGGATTACGCCCAGGCGCTAATGGAGAGCGGAAGGGCGGCAATTATTTGCAGCCATAATCCCATATTGCCAAAGCTTTTAAAAAAACTTATTGGCAAGAAGAACTTTAAAAATCTGGACCGAAAACTTGAACCTGGCGAAGCTTGGATTTTGCATCATCGAGATGGAGAGATAGTGGCAATTGATTGGGTGGCAGAACCGCTTAGCTAGATGTGAATGATTGCTATTCGGTTTAGCGTTCCATCCAATCCAGCCATCTCAGAATTACACCCTCACGCAGCGCCCATGGACAGATTTCGAGTTGGGAGATGTTTAGTAGATCCATCACAGTACGCGCCACAATTGCTCCAGCTACTATTTGTGGCGCTCTAGTTGCTGAAATTCCTGGAAGATCAGAACGTTGCTCATTTGTCATCCCACTTAGTCGCGGGACAACTCCCATCATGGAAGACAATTCTAAATATTTAGGCGAATCGTCGTACCACTGGCTCGCGATTCGTGCCAAGGTACGAAAAGTTTTGCTCGTGGCCACAAAATGGTCGGCTTCATGGTTTACAAAGGAAGAAGGTAAATTTTTCTTAAGAGTTTCTGATACATAGTTTTCCAGGCTTTTGACGCCCTTCGTAGAAAATGGATTATTGGAGAGAAAATCCTTGGTCAATCTGCCCGCTCCCAGTGGAAGTGACAGTGCCTGGCTTGGACTCTCATCAATCCCAAGTGCAACTTCTAGCGACCCTCCACCTATATCCAAAATTAGTAGTTCGCCTGCAGACCATCCCAGCCACCTACGTACTGCTAGGAAAGTTATTCGCGCCTCCTCCTCTCCCGTGAGGATCTGTAAATCAATATCAAATCGCCGATTGATCAAGTTGATTATTTTCGCACCATTTCGGGCTTCGCGTAGGGCCGAGGTGGCAAAGGCGAGAATTTCCTCTGTGTCAAAACTGGCTGCGTGCTCGACGGCTCCTTGAATTGCCTGCATTAGAAGGTCTACTCCAGCTTGCGAGATCGATCCGTCATCTTCCAAATATTGAGTAATTCTTAACTCAACCTTGTGATTGGTAGTTGGTGCTGGTCGAGCGCCAGTATGGGCATCCATAACTTGAAGGTGAATAGTGTTGGATCCAACATCTAGAACGCCCAGCCTCATGCGAGAAACTTACACTCGCGCTCAGCTTTTGATGCGGTACTAGTATCTACTTTATGGTCCATTATCCGTCGCGACGCGATGCGCTCAGGATAGCGGCTGGGCTTGGAGTGGCCAGTTCCACCAGTCTCATTCTTTCAGGAAGTGCCGCTGAAGCGGCCGACAATGCAGACATTAAGAACGGGAAGCGAAGTCGGAATGAAGTTGCGCTCACTTTTCACGGCCAAGGAGATATTTCTATTGCAGAGAAACTATTGGAAATAGGAAAGAAGGCCTCAACGCCGATTACGGTTATGGCTGTTGGTTCATGGCTGGACGCAAACCCAGATATTGGGCGCAAAATTTTGATAAGTGGCAATGAAATCGGAAATCATACTTACAACCACAAGACCATGACGCGTCTAACGCTCAAGGAGGCGACTCTAGAAATTCAAAAAGGCAAGGCTGCGCTACTTAAAAGCGTAGGTGCAACCGGTAAGTGGTTTCGCCCTTCGGGAACTCCACGTTCCAACTCCACGATCCGAGCGGCCATGAAGGCTGCCGGATATTCGAATTGCCTTACATATGATGTCGATTCACTTGATTATCAAGACCCGGAGCCCAAAGCAATCATTGCAAATTGTTTGCGCAGTGTACAAAATGGAAGCATCATCAGTTTGCATTTTGGCCATCCACATACCGTGGTTGCCTTGCCGCTTTTGATTAAAGCGCTTAAATCGCGGAAACTTATTCCTGTGACTATTTCGCAATTATTGAGAAACTGATGGATAGAACAAAAGCGCTTGCGCTAGTTTCATCTCTCCTCATTTTTTCAAATGTCCCCTTTGCAGTTGCCGCCGGTCCGCTTTCAGGTATGCCTCCGGTTATCAACGCAGATAATATTTACTCGCAAGCAGCCGCCGGTATGCTGTCGCCGACAATAGCCAGTTTTCCTTCGTACATTTACGTTCCTAATACGATTAGCAATTCGGTTAGTGTAATTGATCCGAAAACTATGAAAGTAATTGGAGTCCATAAAGTTCCCCGTGAGCCCCAACACGTCGTGCCTTCTTGGGATCTTAAGACTCTCTGGGTCAATAGTGATTTAGGAAATGCTTTGACCCCGATCAATCCTGCCACCGGTAAATTTGGTAAACCAGTAAGTATCAATGATCCTTACAATCTCTATTTCACACCAGACGGTAAGTACGCGGTTGTTATGTCTGAGGCGGCGAGAAAGATTGTTTTTAGGGATCCCCACACGATGGAGATCAAGCGAGAAATTTCCTCGCAATGTCGGGGCGTAAATCATGCGGATTGGTCGGCTGACGGAACGACCTTTGTTGTCAGTTGTGAATTTTCTGGGGAATTGCTTTTGGTGGATACCGCCAAGATGAAAATTTTGAAAAAGCAGGAGATTCCAAAAAATTTTGCCTTAGGAAATATGGCCAATCACAATGGAATGGCTAACAAAGGACCAATGCCTCAAGATGTAAAGCTCTCTCCAGATGGCAAGACTTTCTATATAGCCGACATGATGAGTGACGGAATTTGGGAAATGCCAGCGCCATGGGGGCCGCTGAAATTTCTCAAAACTGGCCGTGGAGCGCATGGCTTGTATGTGAATCGTGACTCCAAAACAATGTTAATTACCAATCGCAATGAAGGCTCGATCAGCGTTCTTCGTTTAAGCGACAGAAAAATTATTGCAAAATGGAAGATTCCTGGGGGCGGAAGTCCTGATATGGGTGGGATGAGCATCGACGGCAAAATCTTCTGGGTTTCGGGTCGATATAACGGCGTGGTTTATGCGATCTCAACAATTAATGGGCAACTTTTGAAAGAAATAAAAGTTGGAAGCGGCCCCCACGGACTGGCTGTTTATCCGCAACCTGGCAGGTACTCCCTTGGTCACACCGGCATTTTCCGTTAGCAATTGTGTGGGCGATTTTAGGTAGCGCCGAGAGCCTGTCATAATACGCAAGGTATAAAACGCCTCCCTAGCTCAGTGGTAGAGCATCCGCCTTGTAAGCGGAAGGTCGTCAGTTCAATCCTGACGGGGGGCTCACTTAACTGAAATAGCGGACGAAGAGCCATATTGAGGCTCCAAATCCGACGATGACGACCAACGCTTTATAGAAGATTGGCGACATGCGCGAAGCCCATTTACCACCCAAGGTTCCGCCAGCGCTAGATCCGATCAATAGCGCGAGCACCAATACCCAATCGGCCTTCCCGCTAAAAGCATAAATAACGTTCGATGCCAAACTGGTAATGCTGACGATCATGTTTTTGCCAGAGTTTAACGTCGCTGAATCTTCCTCTCGGTTTCTAGCCAAGGTGGCTACGACCATGACACCTTGGCCGGGGCCAAAATATCCGCCGTAGAGGCCGCTGGCAGCAATTCCGATTTGCTCGGAACGTCTATTCCGATGTGGGCGCGTTGCTTTCTTTGGCAATACCATCATCAGAGTAGCTCCGAAAAGCAGGAAGGGTACGACTTTCTCAAAAATCTTTGAGGGAAGTGAGAGTAAAAGTACCGCGCCCAGAGTTGAGAAAATCAATGAAATTGCAATGAGAGATTTATACGTGTCAAATAGTTTTCTAAAAGTGTGCGGCCCAGACCGGATTGCAAATAGATTCGCACTGGAAACCCCAAGTGCGTTGGTTACGGCAGCGTTCACTGGGTGGAGCCCAAGTGCCAGCAGGATTGGATAGGAAATGATGGAGGCGCCGCCTGCCATCCCGTTGATTGTGCCCACGATGAGCCCAGCCAGCGTTGCAATTATGAACTCAAGCACGGTTCTCCTTTCAGGGCAAGGAGAGAGTACCTTCTTCTATTACACTTTATACATTGAAGTCGCAATAATGCGACCTATCGACTTTGAGAGGATATGAGATGGCAAATAAGGAGCAGAAGAGCAACGCCAACACAAAGAAGGAAGCTAAATTGTCGCTCAAGGAAAAGCGTGCGAAGAAGCAGGAAAAGAAAGAGAAGAATAAGTAGGGCTGTAGAGAGAGGTATTTGTGTCTGGAGCTGATGGCCTTCCGGCTTTCCCCAGTCAAAGTTTTGCCGCCGAATTAGCGGCGAATCGAGACTTCGCGTCTAACTTTGAAGGTAGCGAACTCTCTGGTTCGGCCGCACGCGGGCTAGCCATAGTTACCTGCATGGATTCACGTATTAGCCCCCTGGCAGTGGTTGGCATGAAATCTGGAGATGCCAAAATATTACGAAACGCGGGAGCGCGTGTAACTGAGGATGTACTTCGTACTCTGGTTCTTGCTACATATCTATTGGGAGTGGATCGTATTTTGGTGATGCCTCATACTGATTGTCGAATGGCGCGAAGTGAAGAACCTGAGATCCACGCAACCATATTCCAACAATACGGAGTGGATACGCGAAGTTTAGAATTTCGAACGGTTTCCGACCACAGGGCCGCGCTTATTACGGATTTGACTCGTATTAGGTCATATCCGCTTTTGCGAAAGGGAGTTGTTGTGGCCGGGGCCATTTATGACGTTGTTACAGGAGTATTAGAACCACTGGACTTCTAACGCTATGAAATTGAAGTTGATTATTTTCGCGGCAAATATGTTGGGTTGGGTGTCGCGTGCCACTGGTCGCGGAAGTGGAGTAATGCTTACGGGGCGCTTCATCTTGAAGTTGCAACCCCGCGCCGCGCAGATACTTGCCGCCGATAAGCGAGTAATAGTTATATCTGGAACAAATGGCAAGACCACCTCAACTGCTTTGGTGCAAGCCGGTATTTCCACGAAATATTCGAGCGCAACAAATTCTACGGGGGCCAATCTCTTTGCAGGAGTTGCAAGTGCGCTTAGCCATAACCCGTCTGCTCAAGTCGCAGTTTTGGAAGTGGATGAATTAGTAGTTCCTTGGGCAATCGCTCAAACTAAACCGGAATTGCTTATTTTGCTCAACTTGGGACGCGACCAACTAGATCGTCTCTCTGAGGTGCGAGTCGTGGCGCATAAATGGAAAGAAGCGGTACAGACCTTGCCGCGAAATTCTGCAATTTTGGCCGATGCTGACGACCCATTCGCAGTGTGGGCCGCGCAAGATTGGAAAAAGGTAATTTGGTTTAGTAGTGGATCGCTGGGACATATTGATGCCTCGACCTGTCCAGAATGCGGCAAAGTTCTATGGTGGAACGAGACGGGAAGTGACTTTTCCTGCGAGTGCGGATTTGCCAGACCTAAGCCCCATTGGGTTTTATCAACGGGAATTCTAATCGGCCCCAATAAAGAAAAAGTCGAAGTAATCAGTGGAATTCCTGGTAAGGCAGCCATTGCTAATGCAGCGCGCGCCATAGTTGCATGTGCGCAATTTGATATCTCGCTTACAGAGTCAGCTCGGGCCGTTGCCAAAATTAAGAATGTTGATGGCAGATTTGGGGATCTGCGCATCGGCAAAACAAACTTTCGTTTGCTCTTGTCCAAAAATCCGGCGAGTTGGCGTGAAACTCTGGCAACGACTCAGGACGGCCCGACCAATGTGCTTTTGGTAGTAAATGCCAATACGCAAGACGGTAAAGATACTTCTTGGCTTTGGGATGTAGATTTCGCCCCGCTTGCAGGTCGTCGCATCTTGGTTTGTGGAGAGCGCAGCAACGATGTTGGCGCACGATTGACGGTAAATGGCATTCAACACCAAATCGTGCGGGATGAAGTAGCGGCTTCTCGGATTTTGGGCGAGGTACAAGCCGATTTGATCGCTTCCTACACCGCCTTTCATCGATTGTCTAAGGGGGCGCAGGGATGACTTTTGCCATTGCTCATCTCTTTCCCGAACTATTAGGTACTTATGGCGATCGCGGAAATGTGGATCTACTTGCTTGGCGGTTGCACCAGAGGGAAATTTCACATGAAATTATTGAGGTCTCAGTTAGCCAGAAGGTGCCGACAAGTGCTGACCTATATCTACTCGGAGGTGGGGAAGATGACGCGCAAATTGCGGCGATGGAAATTCTTAACCGTAAGGCAATTTTACGTAAGGTCCTAAGCGGCGGCGGTCATATTTTTGCAGTTTGTGCAGGCTTTCAGATTCTAGGAGAAAGCTTTCCCGCATCTGGCGGTCGCACAGTTAGTGGCCTGGATTTACTCCCTATGGAAACTCTTTCAGTAGGACCGCGTTCGGTGGGGGAAGTTCTATTGGAACCAACTTTCTCTTCAACCCCGGGATCTCTATTGACTGGTTTCGAAAATCATTCTGGTCAAACTCGATTTACTGATGTGCTACTACCTTTGGGAAGAACTTTGCGAGGGGTGGGTAATGGGCTACAGACAGGAATTGACGGAGTTGTGACTCCACAAATTGTTGGGACCTATATGCACGGCCCGGCTCTTGTGCGAAATCCCGAGTTGGCTGATTGGATTCTAGAACGCAAGATTGGCAATCTGGAGCCATTGTCGGCCCCCATATTTGAACAACTGCATAATGAGAGAGTTGCTGCTAGCCGTTAGCTTTCTCTTTTGGCCCGTCTAACAGGTACTCGCGTTTGAGGTGGAGATAAGTCGGATAAGAAGTCTTTAATAATTGCTTGGACAAGCGCCGGTTTCTCTTTAATCAAAAAGTGCGACGTGCCTGGAATGATGGCAAGTTGGCCTTGCGGTAGAGCCTCATATAGTGAAGTTGTGTGAGTCATACTGAAACCTTCATCATCGGCAGCGAGAATCAAAGTTGGACAGGTAATTTTTGATATATCTGACAGTGAAAGCGTGGGCTCGCTATTCCAGATATTGCGCATCCGCTCTGTCTTGTCATCAAGGGCAGTAAGTGGATCGGGAGAGCGCTGTGCATGCTCGGCGCGATCCTTTTCAGATATCTCCCGTGGATCTACCGGTTTTCCGCCGTGTTGAAAGTGGTAATTGGATCCAATGGCTACCACCGACCTAACGAGATCAGGTCGTTGCATGGCCACCATTAACGCGATAATTCCGCCATCGCTCCACCCAATCAAATGAGATGGCGCTCGAACAATATCTTCTAGATAAGCGATGGCTTCACTGGTTTGAAATTCAAAATGTAAACTATTGGGTTGATCACCAGTGCGTCCGTGGCCAGTTCGATCGTAGGCATACACATGGTGGGTTTGGACAAGGGCTGGAACAATATATTTTTCGATATCTTCGGTGGCGCTTAGTCCTCCGTGTAGCAGGACGAGTGGTTCACCACTTTCTGAGAATTCGTAACACCATACTTTATGCCCGCGTAAATCAAGGTAGTTAGGCATGGAGATCCTTTCGGAATTGTCTTTGCGAGCTTGAATAAGTCTAGAGTGTCTTTTATGACTCCTCGAAAAGTTCTGGTGACTGGCGCATCTGGATACATCGGTGGGCGGCTAACCAGCGCCTTGATTGAAGACGGAATCGATGTTCGAGTTTTCTTGCGCGATGCGATGAAGATACAGGGTCAAAAATGGGCTCAGCGCGTTGAAGTGGTAGAAGGTAACGCATTGAAAATGTAGGATTTATTTCATGCCCTTGAAGGAATTCACACGGCCTACTATTTATTGCACTCCATCAATCTGGGCTCTAATTTTGACGATATCGAAGCGAAGATGGCACGGGATTTTGCCAGAGCAGCTGCGTCTCAAGGGGTAAAGCAAATTGTGTATTTGGGTGGAATCGCCAACGATAGTAAGCACAGTAAACATTTAGCTTCCCGCGCCCAGACTGGACGCGAACTCGCTTCCCAGGCGGTACCGGTTCTGGAATTACGGGCGGGAATTGTAATTGGCTCGGGCTCGGCATCCTTTGAAATGCTGCGCCATTTAACTCACCGTCTTCCAATCATGACGACACCGAAGTGGGTAGATAACCGGACTCAACCGATTGCGGTTAGAGATGTTCTTTGGTATTTACGTATGTGCTCGACTTTGGTTGAGCCAGTTAGTCACATCTTTGATATTGGAGGCCCAGAAGTTTTGACTTATGCAGAAATGATGCAGACCTTTGCAATAATTTCTGGGCTGCGACAACGTTGGATTATTCGCGTGCCCGTTCTATCCCCAGGTTTATCGAGTTTGTGAATTGGGCTAGTCACCCCAGTACCGACTGCTCTGGCGCGGCCCCTCGTAG
>JANXME010000192.1 GCA_025354785.1 Actinomycetes bacterium
GGGTGATGAAGCCGATCATCACGCCCCAGTGAGCTATTCCAGTGCCGGTAAAATTGAGCATTTTTGTATGCCCGAGAATTTCGCCAAGCATGTGCGCCAAGCGAGAACCTCTCGCCGCCTTTCGAGTTGGATCTGGCTGACCCTTGCGGTAGATGGCAAGAAGTTTCCGGCCATTTACGAAGAGAAGCGCAAGGGCCACAGCGGTGATTCCATATGAAATTGGCGGTAGCGCGACATCTAACCAATAGGACATAAGGACGAGGGTATCGGCTTACTCTTGCTGAGTTAAGCAAATCTTCGATAGTAAATGCGCTACACGGAGAGCCTGTGACTATATCCTCTTGGGATGGCCGACGATGATTTTGCCTGGACCGTCAAAGCCTGCGATGACCTGAATGCATTTGACCTAAAATTAGTTTCAGAATTCTTTAATGAGCATTTTCCCGGCGTTTTCTATCCAAAATGCTTTCCGGAAATTTTCACTTGGAAGCTAGGAGATGGCAACCCTGCTGGCCGAGGATTCTTGACGGTCGCTATGTACAAGAACCAAGTAGTGGGAACCACCTCTGGCACTCGAAGGGAGTTGATTTTCCGTGGCGAAAGGGTGCCTGGGATGGAAATCGGAGACACCTTTACTCATCCAGACTTTCGGAGGAGTGGTCACTGTGCGACTCCTTATCAACAGGATGCTGACCCAGATGGATATTTTAGTAAAAGCATTTTTGGACGCTTAGTGATGGAGACATTAGATCGTGCCAGGAAGGCTGGAGTAGTCCATGTCTACGGTACTCCAAACGAAAATTCTCGACCGCCATATATAAAACGTCTGGGGTTCCAAGAGATCGGATCGGGAAAGATCCAGACTTGGAGTTCAATATCACCCAAGACCGCGTTCCAAGGTCGTTTTGCATCGCTGTTGAGTCTCTTTTCTAAAGGCGCCAAACTATTGCAGGCCCTAGGCGTTATGTTTGGAAAGAACGGCTACTCAATAAAAATTGTCCCCTTTGAAGCAATTGAAGAATTGATGGCAAACATGGTGGAATTCGAATTCCCGGATCAAAATCCAAAAGCGGATTTCGTCCTCAGCCGCGGATTGAACTTTCTGAGAGACCGATATCAGAACCATCCCACCTACTCTTACTATTTCTATTTAGTTGCGCGACGAGAGAAACCAATTGGAATAGTAATTGCGAATTCACTCACTAGATCTTCTGGGCGCAGGACTCTCGTAATATCTGATTGGTTCGGTGAGAGGGTAAATATGAGAAAACAATTGCCCTTGGTTATAGCCCTCATACTTAGGAACTTTCCCAATGTTGAAATTGCTTCTGTGTGGTCGGAGAATGAATGGACGAAGGCAATGACCTGGTATCGATTTGGCTTCATTGGCAGGAAGAATGTTTCACTGATCTACAAATGTTTATCTCAAGGACACAACCCAACCTCTCCTTCTTTTTCGAAGTTTAGGTTTGGGTGGAGTGACAACGGATGATACGTTTGAAATCTTCAACTATAAGGACTCGACTGGTAAGTATTGCTCGGTTCCTTTTGGGATGCTTTTTTGTCGTCGCCCGAAAGCCGTTGATTGAGAAAACTGTTTTTGCATTCGTTTTCCATGAAGTGAGTAATAACCCCAGAAAGCATGCTCGAGATACCAATACCTATTCCAATGTCGAATTGTTTAGATCTCAAGTTCATTGGATCAAGTCTGAATTTGAAGTAACGAACTTAGGAGACGAGCAAGTTAGATTGGCTCCGGGCAGTGCCATTGTAAGTTTCGACGACGGGTATCTGGGAGTTCTAAGTGATGCGCTACCAATACTTGAAGAATTCAATATTCCAGCGATTTGCTTCTTAAATATGGAAACCATCAGAGGCGGATTTAATTCATCTGCTATGGCCATGTTTACTGCCGCCAGCTCAGGCAGCGCCCCTGATTGGAGCAACTCAAATCCGGAGTATTTTAAGCTTTCTCTCGAAGCCTTTGATGAGGAAGAAATGCAAGACCTTGGCGCCTACCAAGGCCCATATTTGAATGAAGATGAAGCGCGCACGTTGGCTTCAAGTCCGCTGATAACTTTGGCAGATCACTTATATAAGGATTGGCTGGTCGACGAGATGTCAAGTGAGGAAATTGCTGAAGAGATAAGCAGGAATAAAGAGCCCTTGTCGAACTTTCCCTCTTATAAAGACTACTTTGCCACTCCACACGCTATGGCTAACTCCGCCTCCCTGCAAGCTATTGGTGAAGCGGGCTATCAAGAGGTATTTTCAGGACAGATACATCACGTGCATGGCATCGTAAATGTGCGCCCCAGGATTGACATGAATGCAGACATTCATACAAAGTTTCATTTTTATGGTGCCATTGCTACGTACTTAATGAGATCAAGGGCATGGAAATAATTGCCTCGAAAGCCTCTATAAATCTTCTGGAGGGATGATCGTAAAAAAGGCGGGCGCCATTGCGCGAAGCCTAGAAACAAAATTGCGCCTAATCACGAATGCGAGCAGCAGCAAAAGATGAAGTAATAAGGCTGGCTGCTTTATCAATGCTAGGACTCTTTCGAATGAGAAATCTTGTCTCAAGTGCTGCAACGTCAAATAGGCGCTCCCCCCAAGCCTTAACTTCTTCATTTCTCGAGGGGAAAGCCAAGTAATTTTTTCGTAAAGAAGATTCAAATCTGAGGAAAGCACATCTAAATTAGTGTGCCATTGACCAGTGTGAATTCTGTACTTCATCATGGTGTTTGGAGCGTTTAGGATTCGCCCCACTCGGCTCAGGCGTAATGTCAGATCGGCCCCTGCTGAAGTACTCAAGCGTGGATCAAAACCTCCAACTTGCTTTAAATAGGTGGCTCGAATGAGTCCCGTTGACTCTGTTCCCCCGCCGAAACCACGAAAATTTAGCCAACGCCTCATCATTCGCGAAGTATTTTTGTGCTCCACGATTCTCTGCCCTGATGAACTCAACTTGGCGTCATAGATTAAGTAAGGGCAGATAACAACCGATGCATTCACATTCTTATCCATCAGATCCACTTGTACTTGCAATTTATTTCTAGACCATAAGTCATCTCCATCAAGTAAGGCAATAAATTCGCCACTCGCACGAGAAATCGCATTATTTCTAGCGACACTTTGGCCCTGATTTACCTGGCTGATCAGCTGCCAGTTACCGGGATTCCTATCAATGAAATCGCGAATAATTTGGACGCTTCGATCGGTTGACCCGTCGTCGACAAGCAAGCATTCCCAATCGGTATACGCTTGAATCGCAATGGTAGATAGGGTTTCTTCAATCCACTCTTCCTTATTGTAAACAGGGACAACAATTGAAACTCGTGGCGACATTGCCGTACCTTACTCCGAGATTCTTTTTAAGAAAAAG
>JANXME010000041.1 GCA_025354785.1 Actinomycetes bacterium
GAAAGACATGTAGACCTTTTTCACTAGCTGCAGCTAGTGAAAAAGGTCTACATGTCTTTCACGCGGGTATGAATGCTGATGCGGGTATTGATCATGATGGATCAGAACCTGAGAAGAAAGAACATGATCACGCCACTCCACATCACGCCCTTCATGCATTAGAAAAGGTATTTTACTAAAATGAAATTACTCAGAGAATTGACAGAAGATGTCAAGTACCTAACCGAAGAAACCGCTGACGGTAAGAAAAACCTTTATATCGAAGGTATCTTCCTTCAGTCTGAAATTGAGAACAAGAACCATCGTGTATATCCGAAGGAAGTTCTTAAGCGCGAAGTAGATCGCTACGTCAAGGAAGCGGTCAACGCTGGTCGTGCATGGGGAGAGCTAGGTCACCCAGACACTCCAAACATCAATTTAGATCGCGTTTCTCATCGCATTGTTTCCCTCAAGGAAGATGGTAACAACTTCATTGGTAAGGCAATTATTACAGAAGAAGGTCACGGCAAGATCGTAAAAGGTCTTATTGGATGTGGCGGTCAACTTGGCGTATCATCTCGCGGCATGGGTTCTCTAAAGCCCATGAAAGAAGCACAGATGGTACAAGACGATTATTTCCTAGCCACAGCAGGAGATATTGTTGCAGATCCATCTGCGCCAGAAGCTCTTGTTCAGGCTATTGTAGAAAACCGAGAATGGATTTGGGAAAATGGTATTATCAGAGAAGCTGAGATTTCCAATATCCGTAAAAATGTTCTTAGTGCTTCTCGTAGGCAGCTTGAAGAAGTGAAGCTACGAGAGTTTGAGAAATTCATGAAGCTACTCTAATAATATATTACACCTGAATTTCTCGATTTATAAATATAACATAACTTAGGAGTTTATCCATGATAGTTCGTTCACTAGCAGAAGCTGCACAAGAAGTTCTAAACGCATCTCGTGGCGGCGGCATGCCTTTCCAGAAGGGCGTCGGCGGAACAGACGTTTCTAATCCTTTAGAAACAGTTCATGATCTTGGCGGCGCAACATACGACAATCCAGCTGGTGCACTAACCGGTCGCAAGATTGCCGATCAGCGTCCGCAATCAACTCCTCCTAAGGGTCCTGTTACTCATGGTGACAAAGACGACGACCGTGATATTGAACACGCTCGTGGCAAGCAGCCGGGAACAGAAACCGCTGGGGATGTATTCCCAGACGCTTCTATCAAAGATGGAGTCCTTCCTCCTAGCCGTCCAGCTGGAAAGCATTCTCCTAAGGGAGATGTGAGAGTTGTTTCTGGTCAGGGTCAAAGTTTCGACTATGCAAAGCCAGTAAAGCCAATGGGCGAAGAAGAAATCGTCGACGAATCTGAAGAAGTTCTTGAGGAAGAAGAACTAACTGAAGAAGAAATCGAAGCTGCACGCGACCAGCGCCGTGAGCATATTAGGGGGATCATTCAGAATAAGTCTGTCAAGGAAGATGTTAACGCATTGTTTTCTGGAGAAACTCTTTCTGAAGACTTCAAGGCTAAGGTAGAAGCAATTTTCGAAGCAGCAGTCGTTGCTCGTGCAGTTGAAGTCGCCGAAGTTATTGAAGAAGAAATTCTAGAATCTGCAGAATCTGCTCTACTAGAAGCTCGTGCAGAAATCGAAAATCAAGTCGACTCATATCTCAACTTCGTTGTTGAGAATTGGGTTAAGGAAAATTCAGTAGCCATCGAATCTGGTCTACGCTCTGAAGTTGTTGAAGACTTCATTAGTGGTCTAAAGAACCTATTCGCAGAGCACTATATTGATATTCCTGCTGAAAAGGTTGACGTTGTTGCAGAACAATCAACTCAGATTGAAGAGTTGAATGTCAAGATCAACGATGCACTAAATGCTAACATTGAGCTAACAAAGAAGCTCTCTGAGAGCACAAAGAATGAAATTCTATCTACAGTTTGTGAAGGTCTCACCGCCACACAAGCTGCGAAGGTAAAGACGCTCGCAGAGGGTGTCGAGTTCACCACAGAAGGTGAATATAGCAAGAAGCTACAGTTAGTTCGTGAGAGCTACTTTGCTTCTGGAAAGGTGAAGCAGGACAGCACGTCTAGCGTTGTTGCTTTGACGGAAAGTGAGTCTCCTGCGCATGTTGAAGAGGAAATTTCCCATAACATGTCAATCTATGTTAATGCTATCGACAGAACTCAAAAGTAATTTACCCTCCTAAGGAGCAATAAATGTATCTCTCAGAAAATCTACAAAAGAAGTGGGCACCGGTTCTAGACCACGCTGGTCTTGACCGTATTAGCGACCCATACAAGCGCGCAGTCACTGCTGTCATTCTTGAGAACCAAGAAAGAGCAATGATCGAAGAAGGCAATCAGACTCGTGGGTTCCTAACGGAAACTCTACCTGTCAATGCTGTTGGTACGGGTGGATATGGCGCAGGAGCAGCAGCAGCTGGTCCAGTAGCTGGTTTTGACCCTATCCTAATCAGTCTTGTTCGCCGTTCTCTACCTAACTTGATTGCATACGATGTCTGCGGCGTTCAGCCAATGACCGGACCAACTGGTCTGATCTTCGCAATGCGTTCTAAGTACGCAAACGGTACTGCAAACATGGCGTTGGCAACGGAAGCTCTCTACAACGAAGCTAACACTGCCTTCTCTGGTAACGGTACTTTCACACCATTTGACACTGCAAACGTCAATCCTGGTACAAGCAATGCCTCTTACTTCTCTCTAGCTAATACGGGTTACGGTTTCACCACCGCGATGTCTGAAGATCTAGGTGGAAATAACGGTGCCTTCGGAGCAATGGGCTTCAGCATTGAAAAGGTAACTGTAACTGCTAACACTCGCGCTCTAAAGGCAGAGTACACTCTAGAATTGGCACAGGACCTTAAGGCTGTCCACGGTCTAGATGCAGAAACAGAGCTTTCAAACATCCTATCTACCGAAATCCTAGCTGAAATCAACCGTGAAGTTGTTCGTACGATCTACGCAACATCTGTACCGGGAGTTGCGTACGCAAACGTCGCTGGTGTTTATAACCTAGCAACTGCTGCTCTAGACGCTGACGGTCGTTGGCAGGTAGAAAAGTACAAGGGTCTGATCTACGCAATTGAGCGCGAAGCTAACAAGATCGCGAAGGACACTCGTCGTGGAAAGGGTAACATTCTGATCTGCTCTACAGACGTCGCGTCTGCTCTAGCAATGTCTGGAATGTTAGACTATCAGTCTGCTCTAACCAACAACACCAACCTAAACGTTGATCCAACAGGTAACACCTTCGCAGGTACCCTATTCGGTCGTCTAAAGGTCTACGTTGATCCATACTCTGTCTCTGGTGCTGACTACTGTGTAGTTGGATACAAGGGAACAGTTGCATACGACGCAGGATTGTTCTACTGCCCATACGTTCCTCTACAGATGGTACGTGCAATCGACCCTAACACCTTCCAGCCAAAGATTGGCTTCAAGACTCGTTACGGTCTAGTTGCAAACCCATTCGCACAGGGTTCAACGCAGGGTCTAGGTGCTCTAACGGTCAATTCCAACCAGTGGTACCGTAAGTTCATCGTCTCAAACTTGAAGTAATATTCAAGCTTAATAATAAGACTTTGTTCGATATTGAGGGGAGCCGAATGGCTCCCCTTTTTTATTCCCATAAATAAAGAGATCCAACATAGGAATTATTAAATGGCATTCACATCAGATCAAGCAGCTAATCTCGTAGCAATCTATGCTAACAATACATTGAGAATAGCCAACGCTAATCTTAATTTTAATAACACTTCTACTGTAAATGTTTCTATTACTGCAAATGGAACTCTGAAAAGAGCTAATGTAGAGTTTGCTGTGAACCTAAGTTCAATTCCTGTGGGTCCAAGCGGTCCTCAAGGCGTACAAGGAAATGTTGGACCTCAAGGACCACAGGGTCCTATTGGTTTAACTGGACCAAGTGGACCTTCAGGACCTGGAATTCCTAGTTCTGCTATCGCAGCAAATACCATAGATATTCAATATACTGACACATATTTCACTCAACAATTTAAGATCCCAGCTAATACTTTAGCACCAGGATCTTCTTTTAGAATTACATTATTTTCAGATAATCTATACACATATCAATCAAATCTAAATATTAGACTTGGGGAAAGTGGTAATGTTTCCGACAATTCAATATATACAACCAGTCTAGTTGGTTCCAATCTATCCGCTATATTCATTTGTACTGTTAGAGAAACTGGTAATGTTTCAAACGTTGTAACGACTCAAATAACTGCACCGCAATTATACAGCGGTTCTCCCGGAATAATTCAACCAGTACAATTTGGTTCTGTAAACACTTACGTAGACAATTATCTTGGAGTATCTTACCATATGGGTTATCCGGGAGTCGGTAGTAATATTTTTCAATTGGCTATTATAGAACAGATTAGATAATATATGTTTTCCGTTATAATTCCCACTATGTGGAGAAGCAGAGAATTGTCGATATCTTTAGAATTATTAGACAATACATCTAATGTTGGGGAAATATTATTAATCAATAATGATGTTAATAGAACACCCCTTTGGTTTTTCTCTAGAAATTGGAATAAAGTCAAAGTATTTAATTCTAAAGAAAATCTATATGTGAATCCAGCATTCAATTTAGGAGTCAAACATTCTAGGTATGATAAGATTTGTCTATTACAGGACGATATCGTTTTCGACACAAACATATTTAATTTATTAGACAATTTTGTGAATGAGGATGTTGGTTGTATAGGTTGTGATATTAAAACTTCTCTATTGAGGTCTTTTGATGATCTAAAACCAATTCCTATATCTGAAATAAGGATAGAACCTTGTCCTCTTCCGATATATCTCGGATACGCTTTGATGATGGTATTTCACAAAAAAAATTTTATACCAATTGATGAATCATTGAAGATTCACCTCGGTGAAGAATGGATCAGTTACACCCATCAAAGGCTTAATAAACTTCCGTTGATTTTCAGAAATTTCTTTTTGGTATGTTCATCTGTTATGACGACAAGTGGGTTACCGGAATTTAAGAAAAATCTAGAAGAAGAAGGTAAAGCCCACAAATTTATAGAAGATAAATTGGATGAAATTTTCAGAGAAAATGTATACAGTGATCCTTCCAACCATGTGGCGTAGTGCAGCGATTGGTAAAATACTACCTCTCGTAGACGCACATCCTTTAGTCTCAAAGATCATTTTGATTAATAATGATGACGCTGCCACCCCTAAAGAATTCCGCGAAGCTAGGTGGAGAACCTTAGAGGAAGTCAATCTAGGAAAGAACATCTATGTCAATCCTGCATGGGAATTAGGTATCTCCATGGCAGAGACAGATATTGTTTGTTTGATGTCAGACGATGTCTATTTCGACCCTAGAGTATTCGACTTCCTAAATAATAAAATGGGAATAGACCAAGGTTGTGTTGGACCTGACTTCACCTGCATTCACGGTGCGACCACTAGCCCAGACATGAGTTTGATTCACAACGACAAACAGATGTATGGTTATGGGACCCTCCTATTTCTAAATAAATACAACTATGTGCGCATTCCCAAAGAATTCAAAATCTTTTATGGTGACACATGGATTTTTCACACTCACATGAATATGGGAAAGACACCTAGGAGCCTTGTTAATTTCTATATCAGGACTAAGTTAGAAACCACCAGTGGTTCTAAAGAATTCGCAAAACAAACTGAAATAGAACACAAAGCATATAAAGAAAAATACAACTGGAATAAGTAATGGGTATCTCAAGCAATCCAACTAATCAAAATCTGGCTCAACCATCGAAGTTCCTTTTGAGCTTTGATCGTCTACCAACACTCACCTTCTTCTGCACGAAGTTGGAGATTCCAGGGATCACTCTAGGGCAGACTATACAGAACAATCCATTGGTTGATGTCCCCGTTGCCGGAGACAAGGTTGTCTACGATCCTCTGACCGTCACCTTCCTCGTCGACGAAGAACTACAGGCATGGACCACTGTGCTGGATTGGATCAAGGGTCTAGGATTTCCAGAAACGACTGACCAATATAAGAATCTGCCATTACAGCAGAAATTACAGTTGAATAATCGCCCTCAATACAGCGACGCGTTGATTACAATTTACACTAATAAAAACAATGCTGCGTTACAAGTCAAGTTCACAGACCTATTTCCTACAAATCTATCAGGTCTACAATACGATGTTTCTCAGTCATCTCACAATGTGATGACTGCCGTGGCATCCTTCAGTTACGCAAATTACAGCTATTTGCGTCTATAATTACTTTACATTCGATTCCTTTTCAGGTATAATAGTAGCCTTCTCAGCTACTGTGAACAACTATGATACCTATGCCCCTTGAAGATCTTGTTAAGCATTGGGAAGCCGATGCTAAAGTCAATGAAACAGAACCTGGCAGCGAGCTTCTTCGCATTCCCAATCTACACGCGAAATATGCACATCAGCTAGTGGCTCATAATCTCGCCATCAAGGCTAAGATGTTTTCCTACAACACTTTGAAGAAGGTCAAGTGGGAATACTATAACGGTAAACTAGATCAGACCGAACTAGAGAAGCGTGGATGGGAACCCTTCCGTTTCGTTCTAAAGGGTGATCTCAGTGTTTATCTAGAAGCAGACACTGATCTGACTAATATTAAGTCTAAGATTGCTATTCATGAAGAAGCAGTAAACTTCTGCGGAATGGTTATGAAAGAGATTAGCAATCGTACATGGCAGTTAAAGACCTTTATTGATTATGAGAAGTTTATCCGAGGTCAATAATGTCCGGTATCTTTATCACTAAAGTCAACGAAGTCTATCTAAAAATCTTCTGTGAAGATCATATCTCACAGGAGCTATACGAATTCTTCACGTTCATGGCACCTGATCATGAATGGAGTCCAATGTTCAAGTCTAGACATTGGGACGGGAAGATTCGTTTGTTCAATAAAAAGACCAAGCAACTCTACGTCGGTCTATTCAGATATCTAATCAAGTTTGCCGTCGAGCGTAAGTATCAGCTAGAGTTTGAGTCGGGCATCGATTTACTCAACAATTTCTCGATAGAAGAAGCTAAAGAATACATCACCAAACTAGATGTCTGGTCTAACGGGAAGCCTCTAGAGCCGCGTGACTATCAGGTCACAGGGTTAGCCAAGGCTATACGCTATAAGCGCATGCTGATGCTCTCTCCGACTGCTAGCGGCAAGTCCTTCATGATCTACTCTATCTGCAGATATCTATTGGAGAATAATTGTAAGCGCGGATTAATTATTGTCCCCACCATCTCTCTCGTAG
>JANXME010000050.1 GCA_025354785.1 Actinomycetes bacterium
CTGCATTGGCTTCTCAGTATTCAGCAAAAGAACGGAAATTCCAAGTAGTCGGCATATCGGAGACAAAGCCAATCGCCACCTGATTCGGGCACCCCAAATGAGGTTGCATTAACGATTAGCCGGGTTGGCGACCTGTTTACCGCATAAATTGGAAGAGCCCCGAGGAAACCTTCAGGTTTCTTTATTCGCCAATCGCAAAACACATCTCAAGTATTGCGTAAATGCTCACTGCCCTGAGTAACAAATGTTTGGGCTGCATAGGACCCAGAATGCGTATTTTGAACTACCAGGTAGCAGCAAACCCCTTTATAGCGTCAACGAGCATTTGAACGGCGATTGCGGCTAGTAGCAGTCCCGCAATTCTGGCTACCAAAGTAACTCCCGATTGGCGGATTATGCGCAGAATTGCATTGGAGGAGAGCAATGCGAGAGCGATTACTAAATGCACAGCGACCACGGCCGCAACCAAAGCAAAAATCCGTGCGGTGGAATTTGCGTGTTGAACGAAAATCATCGTCGCCACGATTGCGCCCGGGCCCGCCAAAAGCGGAGTGCCTAGCGGAACCAGCGCGATGTTCGCGTCATCGCTTTCAGAATCTCCGGAATTTTGTCCAGTTAACAACGCCAGCGAAATTAGGAGAAGCAACAAACCTCCCGCTGCCTGCAAGGACTGAATGGAAACGCTTAAGTAATCTAAGATAAATCGACCAAAGAGGGCAAAGGTCGCGATAACTATTAGCGAAACACCTGCTGCTTGCCAAGCCAACTTTCGACGAACTTTGGCTTGTTTATCTTTGACTAGCGCGAGAAATATTGGGGTGGCTCCCGGTGGATCCATGATCACCAACAATGTGACAAAGGCTTGTGCACCAAATGTGATGGTACTTGCGCTATCTAGAATCACTTTGCACCACCCTTCGTTGACTGGCCATCGCCTCCAACTTTTCCCATTCTCCTTTATCGGTCGTGTTTTCGCCTAATAGATTCAATTTTCCCGCGCCGTGATAATCGCTGGATCCAGTAACAACTACGCCCAATTCTTTTGCAATGGTTCGAAGATTGGCACGTTCTACCGCGCTCTGGTCCCGGTGGTCCACCTCAATTCCGTTCAAACCCGCGGCAACCATCGGCGCGAAATCCGCGTCCGTGAGGATTTGTCCACGCAGGGAAGCAAAGGGATGGGCAATCACCGCTACCCCACCGGCGGCGCGAATCTGGGCAATTGCCACTTCTGGGGTCGGGGCAAGATGGGAAACATAAAAAGGAGAATCGTTATTTAACAAGCCCTCGAATGCCTCGTTGCGAGATTTGAGGATACCTAGGTTTACAAGTGCATCTGCCAAGTGAGGTCGACCTAGGGTCGCGCCCTCTGGCATCGCGGCGTAAACATCTTCCATAGATACTTCATAATTTTCGGCATTGAGCAGCTCGATCATTTTTACCATGCGGGGAATCCGGCCATCGCGGGTCTCTTCCAACATTTTTGTCATCTCGAGGTTATCTCCGTCGAAGAGCAAGCCCAGCATATGCACGCTAATTCCATCCGTGGTCAAGCAGGAAATTTCAGCGCCTAATACCAATTGCAAATCCAATCGCAAGGCATCTTTGGCCCCTTGCCAGCCTGCGATGGAATCATGATCTGTAATTGCAAGGACTGACAGACCATTTATGAGAGCTTGATTTACTAATTCGCGCGGAGAATCGGTGCCATCGCTACATGTAGTGTGGGCGTGCAAATCGATCATATTAGAACGACATCATCGGGACGAGTGAGTAAGACAACCAGGCCGCATCCAATAAGAATAAGTGCAATTCCCGGAATTACTCCAAGCGCCGGACTTTGGTTTAACCACCAAAGCGCGAGCAGCGAACTCACTGGCACTTCAAAAAAGATAATTAGTGAAACTATCGCTGGAGATACTCGCTTAAGAGTTGAGTTGAACATTGTGTGACCCAGAATTTGAGCGCCTAAAATTAGTCCGGCTAGAATCCACCAATCTCGCGCGGCGAAATGCCAAATTTGCGTCTGGGAGATAAAAATAATTGGAAAGACAGTTAAGGCACAAACTAGGTAGCAAATACTGGTGTAAGTAGTGGTCTCTA
>JANXME010000058.1 GCA_025354785.1 Actinomycetes bacterium
GAAAAAATACCTGTCCAAGTTGGACCACTACTGGAAATCGCTACTCCAGTCTCCGGGTCTACCACCCCTACAGCATGAAATTTTTCAGCGTCGTCATCCAAAGCCGGCTGATGTCCACGCCCCTTCTCGGTTACGACATGCACAACCGTGGGATGGTCGAGCCCTTTTGCTTTCTTAAGCGCAGATTCCAGGGCGCTAAAGTCATGGCCATCAACCGGACCGGAATATGAAATTCCCAGCGTTTTGAAAATGCCCATATGGTCTGGGTTGCCCTCCACCAAATTAGCCAGAGATTTCGCAACTCCGCCTATGGTGGGTGAATAGGAACGTTGATTATCATTTAAAACAATCACCAACCTGCGCGAATTTGCGGTGGCAATATTATTAAGCGCCTCCCAAGCCATTCCTCCAGTTAGGGCGCCATCACCTATGACAGCCACTACACAACGGTCGACCTCGCCTCGCAGGGAGAAACCTTTAGAAATTCCATCGGCCCATGAAAGAGAGGTGGATGCGTGAGAATTCTCAACAACATCGTGTGCGCTCTCGCGCCTCGAGGGATAACCGGCAATTCCACCGCGTTGGCGAAGAGCGTCAAACTCTCCCGCACGACCTGTAACGATTTTATGTACATAAGATTGGTGACCAGTATCAAAGATGATTACATCTTTAGGCGTATCAAAAATTCGGTGCAAAGCCAGAGTTAACTCCACAACGCCCAAATTTGGTCCCAGATGTCCGCCACTGGCCGAAACTTTGGTAATTAGGAACTCCCGAATCTCTTGTGAAAGTTCTTGGAGTTGCGGCAGGCTCAAAGCTCGCAGATCCCCTGGGTCCTTTATCGCGTCGAGCACCCTCCAACCCTAAGGGTTGGAGGGTTCACATCTGCACTTTTGTGACAATAAATGAGCCTGCTAGGGCTGTAATAAAGATCTCAAGACGTACTGCATGATGCCTCCATGGCGGTAGTAGTCGGCCTCTCCGGGGGTATCAATGCGCACCTTGGCTTGGAATACCTTCCCATCCGCCTTTACCTCCACCTGCGTTGGGGTCTGCCCCCCATTTAATTGGCTGACTCCCACCACCGAAAATGTTTCGCTTCCAGTAAGGCCCAAAGAGTCCGCGCCCTGCCCTTCCAGAAATTGCAAGGGAAGTACGCCCATCCCAATTAAATTGGAGCGATGGATTCTCTCGAAGGATTGAGCGATAACAACCCGAACCCCAAGCAGCGCTGTTCCCTTTGCCGCCCAGTCACGCGATGAACCTGACCCATACTCTTTGCCAGCCAAAATCACTAGCGGAATACCAGCGCTCTGATATTGCATGGCCGCTTCATAAATCGTTGACTGAATTCCGCCTTGCAAGAAGTTGCGAGTAAAGCCGCCTTCAACTCCACCGTTGACATCTGCCAGGAGTAAATTTCGCAACCGAATGTTGGCAAAGGTGCCACGAATCATGACTTCATGGTTACCACGTCTAGAACCATAGGAATTGAAATCCTGTCGCGCCACACCATTATCCGCCAAATATTTTCCAGCTGGAGAATCGACTTTGATATTTCCAGCCGGTGATATGTGGTCGGTAGTAACCGAATCTCCGAGAATCGCCAACACCCGCGCATCGTGAATATCTTGCACTGGCAAAGGTTGCGCTGGCATCTCATCAAAGTATGGCGGTTTACGAACATAGGTAGATTGCGCATCCCACTCAAAAACTTTTCCAGTTGGAGTGTCTAGAGAATTCCAACGATGGTCGCCGGCGAAAACTCCTGCATAATCCTTAGTGAACATATTTGATGAAATTGATGATTCTACGACCTCAGAGATCTCTTTCTCAGAGGGCCAGATATCTCTAAGAAAAACTGGGTTTCCGACCTCGTCATTGCCAAGAGAGTCTCTCTCAAAATCGTGATCCATAGTTCCGGCGAGGGCGTAGGCCACGACCAACGGCGGTGATGCCAAGTAATTCATCTTTACATCCGGACTAATCCGACCTTCAAAGTTACGATTACCAGAGAGTACAGCGGTGACCGCAAGATCATTTTCATTTATCGCTTTGCTAATTTCTATCGGTAGTGGACCAGAGTTACCGATGCAGGTCATGCAGCCGTAGCCGACCAAATTGAATCCCAGCGCCTCCATGTATTGAGTTAGGCCAGCCTGCTCGTAATAATCAGTTACAACTTTTGATCCCGGCGCTAGGGTCGTCTTTACCCAGGGCTTGGATTTAAGCCCTTTTTCCACTGCCTTCTTTGCCAGCAGAGCCGCCCCAATCATCACCGAAGGATTCGAGGTATTGGTACACGAGGTAATTGAGGCAATAACTACATCCCCATTCTTCACCGTTGTGGCTTTAGCCATAACCTGAATATCAATGGGCGACTTACTTGATTTATCCGAAAGGTAACTAGGTAAAACTTTCGCCAGTGCTCCCTTGGAATCCTTTAAAGAAATGCGATCCTGAGGTCGCTTTGGTCCAGCGATCGAAGGCACAACGGTTGAGAGATCCAACGCTATCTTTTCAGAGAAGCGTGGCGACTTCGCGGAATCGTGCCAGAGCCCTTGCATTTTGGAATAACTTTCGACAAGCGCAATCGCAGCGCTACTGCGACCGGTGAGCTTCAAATACTTCAGCGTCTCTTCATCAATTGGGAAGATCGCGCAAGTGGAGCCATACTCTGGACTCATATTTCCAATGGTCGCGCGATTTGCCATCGGTACCGCTGCCACCCCTGGACCGTAGAACTCAACAAACTTGCCGACGACACCATGCTTGCGAAGAATTTCAGTGATGGTTAAAGCTAGGTCAGTTGCGGTGGTACCCACGGGCAATTTCCCACTTAACTTAAAACCAACCACTCGTGGAATTAGCATGGAGACTGGCTGCCCCAGAAGCGCGGCTTCGGCCTCAATGCCACCAACTCCCCAGCCAAGTACGCCCAGACCGTTGACCATCGTCGTATGCGAATCGGTTCCCACAACAGTGTCCGGATAAGCGCGTCGAACTCCATTTACTTCGCGCACCATTACTACGCGCGCCAAATATTCAATATTTACTTGGTGGACTATGCCGGTGCCAGGTGGAACAACTTTGAATTGATCAAAGGCGCCTTGCCCCCAGCGCAGAAAGCGATAGCGCTCTCGATTGCGCTCGTATTCAACATCGGTATTTTGCTCAAAAGATGTTTTAGTGCCAAAGAAATCGGCAATTACCGAATGATCTATTACCAGTTCCGCCGGAGCTAACGGATTCACTTTCGCTGGGTCTCCCCCCAATTCCACAATTGCTTCGCGCATCGTCGCCAGATCTACGATGCAGGGAACGCCCGTGAAGTCCTGCATGATGACACGGGCCGGAGTAAATTGGATTTCCGTATCTGGCTCAACGCTCGGATCCCAATTTGCCAAGGCTTTAATTTGAGCCGCTGTGATATTGGCGCCATCTTCGGTGCGCAGTAGATTCTCTA
>JANXME010000085.1 GCA_025354785.1 Actinomycetes bacterium
AAATAGAGGTGAGCGCCGCTTCGCTGCCGGCCAGAAAACCGGCGAAGGCTAGCAAGGCAATGATCGCCAAAATTATCAACGCGGTCATTCTTGTCTCCCGAGAGCCATCCTTTTAGCCCACCGATTAACGAGGGACTCTTGCAGATCAAACATAGTCTTTTCTTCCTCGGGGTTAACGTGATCGTAACCAACAATATGTAGTAGCCCATGCACACTTAAAATCGATAACTCATGCCCAAAAGAGTGCCCCGCAGTCACTGCTTGGCTCAGGGCGATACTGGGACAGAGAACGATGTCGCCCAGGACGCCGACTTGCGAAGTATGCGGGTGAATTTCATCCATAGGAAAGGAGAGGACATCGGTGGGACCGGATTCATCCATCCATTTGATGTGCAAATCCGACATTTCGGCCTCATTTACCAAAATAACACTGAGCTCGCATGCTAGATCTATGCCCAATTCTTGAATTGCGAAAGAAAGCAGATCTGAAATATCGGGGGCACCCAATTCCTCACCAGAGCGATCAGCAATATCTATGGGCATTATTGCGAATTTAATTGTTGGGACGCAATTGGCGAGGGGCGCGCTGCTCTAGCAACTGTGCTTGTCGCTCTTCATCAAATTTTCCATACGCATCAACGATGTGACCCACGAGGGAATGGCGCACGACGTCCTGCGAACTCAATTCCACAAATGCAATGTCTGCCACTTCGCTCAAAATGTCGCGAATAACTTTCAACCCCGACTTCGCCCCAGATGGTAAATCGATCTGGGTTACGTCACCGGTAATTACCATGCGCGAGCCAAATCCTAAACGAGTTAGAAACATTTTCATCTGTTCAGGGGAGGTGTTCTGAGCTTCATCTAAAATTACAAAGGCATCATTTAGCGTACGCCCGCGCATATAAGCCAAGGGCGCAACTTCGATAATTCCTAGTTGCATCAAGCGTGGAATTGAATCTTGATCTAACATTTCATGGAGTGCATCAAAAAGCGGCCGCAAATATGGATCTATCTTTTCAGAGAGAGTGCCAGGTAGAAAACCTAAATGTTCCCCCGCCTCCACTGCGGGCCGGGTCAAAATAATGCGAGTCACTTCTTTGGCTTGTAGGGCTGCCACCGCTTTTGCCATTGCTAAGTAGGTTTTTCCTGTGCCAGCCGGCCCAACGCCGAATGTAATTGTGTGTTGATCAATCGCATCTACGTAGTGTTTTTGATTTGAAGTTTTTGGCCTGATCGATTTTCCGCGGTTGCTCAAAATATTAAGGGAGAGAACTTCTGCTGGATGGTCCTGCGGAGCCTGCTTCATCATGGAGATTGCCCGCACCACAATCTCGCTGCTTAGCTCTTGTCCCGAGCGAATCACTACGAGCAGTTCGTCGAGAAGGGCTTCCAGTCGCAGACCCTCTGCAGAATCCCCACGAAAAGTGATCTCATTTCCGCGCACGGTTATAGTTAAAGTTGGAAAAGCCGCCTCAACAATTCGCAAATTCGTATCCGTTGCTCCCAATAGGGCGATCATAGGGATCGCGCTGGGCACGGCGTACAAGGTTCTTTCCATTGCCCCTATTCTACGCTTTTCGATCTATATGGTGCGTTCAACCTGGTGGCCAAGAAAAAGAACGTCCCCCTAAGAGATGCAGGTGCACGTGGAATACGCTCTGCCCCACTGATTCCCCAGTATTGAAAACGGTTCTATACCCATCCAAACCTGCAGAGGCAGCAACCTCACATGCAGCCGTAAATAAGGCACCCAGCACTGTGGGAGATAACTTGGCCAAGTCGCCGGCGTTAGCAACGTGCAGAGTTGGAACTAGCAAAACGTGAGTGGGCGCCTGCGGAGTAATATCACGGAAAGCCACCACATTCTCATTGCGAAAAACAATCTCTGCCGGAATTTTACCTTGGATTATTTTGCAGAAGAGACAATCAGGATCAAACTCCATCAAATTAGCTTTTTACCACAAGCCCAGCGCCACGCTTAGGGCTGCAACTGCCGCCATGCCCGCATGGGCCGAGCGCAATATGGGGCGACCTAATTTCACCATTTGGGCGCCTTCAGCAGCCAGCATCTCCATCTCTTCTTCAGTTATTCCCCCCTCTGGACCGATTATCACAACCACCGATTCCACATATTTATTGGTTGGAAAATAATCTGTCAGGCGAGTTTCTGCCCCGGCATCCATTAGAAAGGCAAAATCTGCAGCACGCACGATCGAAGCCAACTGTCGGGTATTTACGACCTCGCTTACTTCAGTGTGCCAATATCGACGAGCCTGCTTACTGGCTTCACGAGAGGCAATTTGTAACTTCTCCACACCACCTTCCAATTTTGCAATGGAACGCGCAGCCTGCCAGGGAACGATTCGATCCACGCCGGCTTGCACCAACAACTCCATATTTTCCTTACGGCGATCGGCTTTAATAACACCCTGTACGACTGTGATTGATATTTTTCGCTTCGGTTGAAAACCTGAATCCATCACGCGCAATACCACCGACTTACTTTCAGAATCATCGACAACCGTTTCTGACCAATTGCCTTTACCATCTGACAGGAGCGCTAAATCGCCGCGCTTCATTCGTAGAACCCGCGCTGCGTGCAAACCTTCTCCGCCTACCAGCCGAACACGCTCGCCGATCACCATCGGTATGTCGCTAATGTAGAATAAGGGCAGCGTTACATTCCGAATGTCTGTCGGAATTTTCCAAAGAAACCCCCATCGTCTTTTCGTAGACGAAACTGTCCACTGGTCTCTTCGCGCAACTTCGCGAGATTTCGAAGTAATAGTTCCTCTTCCTTCTTTAACTTTGTAGGCGTGTCGACCTGTAGGTGAATTAGAAGGTCCCCACGTCCGCCTGAGCGTAGATGGGTAACTCCCTTATTCCTAATAGGAATTATGGCACCACTTTGGGTTCCAGGCTTTATCAAAACTTCAATTTTTCCGTCTATTGAATCGATAGAAAGGGTCGTTCCCAGCGCCGCCGAGGTGAATGAAATAGCTATCTGGAGATGGAGGTCGTCTCCTTCTCTGAGCAAGAATTCGTGTGGAGTCTGCACAATTTCCACATATAGATCCCCCGCTGGACCACCTCCGGGGCCGACTTCACCGCTGCCAGTCATCTTTATGCGGTTGCCGGTTTCAACCCCTGGTGGGATTTTTACCGAAACGCTCTGCCGGGCTCGGACCCGACCGTCACCGGCGCATTCCCTGCAGGGGTTAGAAATTACGCTGCCAAGGCCTTGGCAATTGGCGCATGGCCTACTAGTCATTACTTGGCCAATAAAAGATCTAGTTACTTGTTGGGTCTCGCCCCGACCTTTGCATATTTGGCAAGTGCTCGGTTTTGTTCCATCAACACATCCGGAACCGTTACAGGTTTGACATAGAACGGCACTTTCTACATTTAACTCTCGCTCAACTCCGAAACAGGCCTCGGCTAAATCCACTTCAATTCGGATTAACCCATCTTGTCCGGCTCGAACTCTGGGGCGCGGACCGCGATTACCACCCCCGCCGCCGAAGAAGGCATCCATAATGTCGCCAAATCCAAATCCACCGCCCCCAAAGTTATTGAAATTAGCCCCGCCCCCGGAATCGTAATTTTGTCGCTTCTGGGGGTCGCTCAAAACTTCGTAAGCGGCGGTGATCTCTTTAAATTTCTCTTGAGTTTCCACATCTGGATTTACGTCAGGGTGGAGTTCGCGTGCTAACTTTCGATAGGCGCGCTTTATGTTGTCTTGATCAGCGTCACGTTCCACGCCCAAGACGTCGTACAAATCGGCCACTACGAACCTTCATTCATATAGCGGCCGACATAACGGGCTACCGCAGAGACAGCAGCAATAGAACCGGCGTAATCCATACGAGTTGGTCCAATAACTCCTAGCGCCCCCAGAGAATTGCTATTGGTTCCATACCCTACGGTGACCAAACTTGTTTGGCGTAAGTTCTGCTCGCTTTGCTCTTGCCCGATACGAACCTGAACAGTCTCACCCACGTCGCCGAGTAATCGCAGAAGTACAACTTGTTCTTCTAACGCTTCCAGAATTGGATGAATTTGAGTTGAAAAATCTTCGCGAAAGCGCGCCAAGTTAGCGGTTCCAGCCAGAACCACTCTCTCTTCCGGGCGCTCTAACGCCATCTCGGAAAAAGTGGAAATTATGACGCTCACATCAACGCGATCTAACGAACTGTATTTCTCCAGCAAACCAACCAATAGTTGAGCTACATCAACCAATCGCTGCCCCAGAGTCAATTGATTCAATTGGGAGCGCAAATTAGATAAGAATTCCTCACCTAAATCATGTCCAAATTCAATAACTCTCTGCTCCACGCGCCCGGCATCAGTAATTAAGATAACCATTAAGCGCGCAGGCGTTAGCGCCACCAATTCCAAGTGGCGAACCCTCGAGCGAACTACAGATGGGTATTGCACGACGGCTACCTGCTTGGTCACATCTGCTAATAGACGAACAGTACGCATCACAACTTCGTCGAGATTGTGAGCGCCTTCCAAGAATGATTCAATCGCGCGGCGTTCGGCCACTGTCAATGGCTTTACTGTTGCCAATTTATCAACAAAGACGCGGTAACCGCGGTCGGTGGGAATGCGCCCTGCGCTGGTATGTGGGTGGGTAATCAAACCTTCTTCTTCAAGTAGGGCCATCTCATTGCGAATTGTCGCCGGCGATA
>JANXME010000090.1 GCA_025354785.1 Actinomycetes bacterium
GGCAGTGAATTCGACACCCTGGCCGAACTTCGAGCAGATTTTGCAGAGCGATTGGGAAGAGTGAAGAAGATGGAACAAGGCACTCAAGCCCGTGATCGCCTCCTTGAGAAGTTGCTGGCAGATATTGAAATTCCAATTCCGGACGAATTTGTTCTAGCCGAAGTAAATGATCACCTTCAAAATGAGAGCCGAATGGAGGATGAAGAGCATCGAACAGAGGTTGATGGGCAAGTTCGCTCATCTTTGAAGTCTGAATTCCTTTTGGATGCTGTAGTAAAGGCGGAAGACGTTGAAGTCACGGAAATGGAATTGACGGAGTATTTGGTCCGCAATGCGGCGCGCTATGGCATGGCTCCAGAAAAATTTGCGGAAGAGCTTTCAAAAGCGGGGCAGATTAGCCAATTAGTTGCAGAGGTTGGTCGCGCAAAAGCGATGGCAACGGCGCTGAGTCGCGTAAAAGTCACTGATGCTTCAGGAAATGTGGTCGATTTAGAAGCTCTTCGCGCCGAACCTGCGACCACAGAACCAACTTCAGAGCCAAGTTCAGAGCAAACACAGGAGTAGGCACTGCGCTATAAGCGAACATCCACGCTCAGGCGCGGAAATCGGGAAGTAAATGGCTTTGCGGGTTGTTAGGGTCAATACAAGTGAATTTACGAGGAGGATCTGACGTGGATTTTGTAAGCACAAATTTGCCGGCGGCCGAAATATTTGCGCGCGCCCCGCAATCTGGTTCTGGTGGACTCGACGATCAGGTTTATAACCGCCTCCTACGGGAGAGAATCATCTTCCTTGGCTCTGTTGTAGAGGATTCAATGGCCAATGCCATCTGCGCGCAGATTTTGCTTCTCGCTGCAGAAGATCCAGATAAAGATATTTATCTCTACATAAATTCGCCAGGCGGTTCTGTTACCGCGGGTATGGCGATCTACGACACGATGCAATTTGTCAATAACGATGTTGCAACAGTCGGAATGGGCCTGGCCGCTTCTATGGGTCAATTCTTGCTCTGCGCGGGCGCGGCAGGAAAGCGTTACGCCACGCCGCACGCACGTATTTTGATGCATCAGCCATCAGGTGGAATTGGTGGAACAGCTACCGATATCAAAATTCAAGCCGAGCAAATTGGCTTCACCAAGAAGAAAATGGCAGAGCTAATCGCTTTCCATACCGGCCAAACTCCAGAAACTATTACCTCGGATTCTGACCGTGACCGTTGGTTCACGGCCGAGGAGGCGAAGGAGTATGGATTTGTGGATCACGTGGTCCGTTCGGCAGGTCAAGTATCAGGTCGTGGAGGCACAGCATGAAAATGGAATTCGATCGCGTGAATGAGATTACTAATCGCTACGTTCTTCCTACAATCGAAGAGCGCACTAGTTACGGCTACAAGCGCTTGGACCCATATACAAAACTTTTCGAGGAGCGAATCATTTTCATGGGGCAGCCCATCGATGACACGGTGGCTAATGATGTGATGGCGCAACTTTTGACTCTGGAATCAATGGATCCAGATCGCGACATCATGATTTACATAAATTCCCCAGGTGGATCTTTCACTGCCTTGACGGCGATTTACGACACCATGCAATTTGTTCGTCCCGATGTCATGACAATTTGCCTAGGACAGGCTGCATCGGCTGCTGCCGTAATTTTGGCCGGCGGGGCAAAGGGCAAGCGTTATGCGCTAGAACATTCCCGCATTTTGATCCACCAACCTTCCAGTGAAGGTGGAGGACAAGCGTCTGACATTGAGATTCAAGCCCGTGAAATAATGCGAATGCGATCACTCTTGGAAGAGTTGATTTCGCGTCATTCCACTCGCACAGCCGAGCAAATTGCTCAAGACATCGAGCGCGACAAGATTCTGACAGCGGCAGAAGCCGTTGATTATGGTCTTATCGACCAAGTATTGGCCAGTCGAAAGGCCAAGCCAACTCAGTAATATTTATCTGGAATCTTTATCTGGCTCCAAATCTTTTTGGAGTATGCGCTCGAAGGAAAGATTGGTTCATGAAGTTATTCGCACCTGGCTCTTTGCTGTCATACAGCGGATTTCGCCGACTCTGGTTTTCTAGCCTTCTTGTAACTATTGGTGGCGCCGCGTTTCCAATCGCGCTCGCGGTAACCATTTTAGATAACGGCGGAGATGCAACTTCGCTGGGAGTAATTTTGGCGGCCCGGGTACTTTCTTCCGTGCTGCTTGCGCTCGTGGGAGGAGTTTGGGCAGATCGCCTTCCACGAAAGTACGTGATGATCGGCGCCGATGTTTACCGCGGAATATTGATGCTCGGACTTATTTTCACCACCGCGTCAAATTTTCCAACTTGGGCTTTAGCTGCGTTGGTATTTGCAATGGGCGCAGGCGATGCCTTTGGATTTCCAGCGTCGGGGGCAATATTGCCAAGCGTTCTACCCAGCGAGAAACTTCCCGCAGGTAATGTGCTGCGAAGTATTAGTTCAAAAATAGGGCAAGTGGTAGGTCCAGGTATCGGTGGACTCTCCGTGGCGATCATCGGCGGTCGAATGACATTTGCTGTAACTTCATTCTTTTTCTTTGTCGGGACTGCGCTACTTCTAGATATAAAAGAGAAACCACGAGAGGCAGTTGAAGTCGCCCCGTCCTTCATCACAGATCTTCGCGAGGGATTAGTGACCGTATGGCGAACTCCGTGGCTGGCAGCATGTATTGCGATGTCGTCGCTCCAATTAATGGTGGTTTTGGCTAGCGAAAATGTTCTGCTTCCGGTTATCAGTCGCCGCGAATTTCACACCAACTCCGTATTTGTTACGGCGGCGGTGATGTTCACAATTGGGGGAACCGTTTCAGCTCTAATTTCGATGCGGGTTAAACCTAAACATCCGGGGCAGGTAGCGGTGTTGATTTGGGGGTTCTTTGCGATCGCGCCACTTGTGTTGGCATTCCCATCGTCGGAAGCGCTGATCATCATTGGATATTTGGTGGCGGGCATTTCGATTGGACCTTGGGAGGCCTATTGGAGTACCTCCATCCAACGAGAAATCCCGCAGGAGTTGCAAGGCCGTGTCTTTAGCGTGGATTACATGGGCTCCCTGGGGCTGATGCCGATTGGCATGGCGCTGGTTGGCCCGCTAACAAAAGTCTTTGGCGAACGAGAGTTCCTAATTACGGCAGTGATATTCCATTTGATTGTCTGCGGCTTGGTGCTTCTGGTGCCGGGTGTAAAAGACCTTCGAACGCCGGATTCATCTAAGAGCGAACAGGCAAGAGGCCAATTGCCCGACTAAATCTGGGGGCGCCGATTTACCCTTAGGCGTTGCCCAACTTCCCTTATTTGGGCGCGAAGGAGTGTCATGACCCGCATAGGCGAGACCAGCGAACTGCTGAAGTGTTCTTTCTGCGGAAAGACGCAGAAACAAGTTAAGAAATTAATTGCCGGTCCTGGAGTTTACATTTGTGATGAATGCATAGATCTTTGCAACGAAATAATTGTTGACGAATTATCTGAGGCCAGTTCGCTGAGTTTACAAGAGCTGCCAAAGCCACTCGAGATTTTTGAATTTCTAGATCAATATGTAATTGGACAAGATCGCGCCAAAAAATCCTTGTCGGTCGCCGTCTACAACCATTACAAGCGAGTACAGAGCGGCGACACAAAACGCGAAGATTCAGTCGAACTTTCTAAGAGCAATATTTTACTTTTAGGGCCAACTGGTTGTGGGAAAACTTTATTGGCGCAAACTCTGGCGCGCATGCTTAATGTTCCTTTTGCGATTGCGGACGCGACTGCTCTCACTGAAGCTGGATATGTCGGCGAAGATGTCGAAAATATCTTGCTCAAACTCATCCAGGCCGCCGATTACGATGTGAAAAAAGCAGAAACGGGAATTATCTACATAGATGAAATCGACAAGGTTGCCCGCAAATCTGAAAACCCGTCGATTACTCGCGATGTTTCGGGCGAAGGCGTGCAACAAGCACTCCTGAAAATATTAGAAGGTACCGTCGCATCGGTACCACCGCAGGGGGGACGTAAACATCCTCATCAAGAATTTATTCAGATAGATACAACCAATGTTCTATTTATTGTAGGCGGGGCCTTTTCCGGTCTGGAGAAAATTATCGAGGGACGGAACGGATCTGCTGGCGTTGGCTTCAACGCCACTCTGCAGACAGAGGCAGACCGTGCCAAAAAGGATGTTTTCGCCGATGTGATGCCTGAGGACCTTCTCAAATTTGGCATGATCCCAGAGTTCATCGGACGGCTGCCGATTGTGACAAGTGTGGAAAATCTGGATAAGCCAGCGTTGATGCAGATCCTCACTGTTCCCAAGAACGCTTTAGTGAAACAGTATGTGCGGCTCTTTGATTTGGATGATGTGGAACTGGAATTTGAAACTGACGCCCTCGATGCTATAGCCGAACTTGCACTAAAGCGTGGCACTGGTGCACGCGGGCTGCGAGCGATTATGGAATCCGTCTTGCTCTCGGTGATGTATGACGTTCCAAGTCGGGCCGAAATCGGCAAAGTTATTGTCACAAAAGAATGCATTCAAGAGGACGTCCCGCCAACCTTTATTAAGCGAACCAACGATATTCCCAAACGGATCGTGCGTGGACAAAAAGGTACAGAGGAGAAGAGCGCATAATCTAGACTCATCCCCATGAGCCAGCGCGAACTTCCGGCAGCATTTATCAGCGCCGATGTAGAGGGTCCCCTTTACGAGAAGTGGGTGGCATCTGGCTATTTCACCGCCGATGTCAATTCCACGAAAGAGCCTTTCACCATTGTTATCCCGCCCCCCAATGTCAATGGAAGTTTGCATATTGGCCACGCGCTAGATCACACGTTGCAGGACATCTTGATCCGTTGGAAGCGCATGAAGGGGTTTGAAGCGCTCTGGCTGCCGGGGATGGATCACGCTGGAATTGCGATGCAAAATGCGGTTGAAAAGCAACTTGGCTCACAAGGTTTAACACGCCATGACATCGGTCGTGAAAAATTTATTGAGAAAGTCTG
>JANXME010000092.1 GCA_025354785.1 Actinomycetes bacterium
CCGTCCGCTTCAGAGCGCGCTAATCGAAACTTACATTCCAAAGTACTTTGGAATTTTGGAGAATATTTGGGGAGGCAAATCGCTGGAAGCCGCCACCCAATTTGTTGGGCTGATGTTTCCGACTTATGCGACAACTCAGCCCACTTTAGATACGACCAATCACTGGCTAGATGTAACCGGCAAGAGTTCACCTGCTGGTCTGTGCCGCTTGGTGGCCGAAGCGCGCGATTCGCTGGCTAGGGCCTTGCAGGTTCAGAGCGCTCAATAGTGCAAGCAGAGGTGCCCTTAGCCCCCACTGAGCGTTTAACTTTTCGCCGCTGGGATCCTTCGGAGGCTAAATTTATTTTTGAAATGTATTCAATGCCCGAGGTATATCAATTCTTAGGCTCGGATCCAAAACCTGTCCCAAGTGTCGAAAAGGCGGCAGGTGCCATTCAAAGATGGAATTCTCCTACCTTTGGCGCGCAGGGATTTTGGGCGGTGGTTCCCAAAGACCCAGCGTTCGGCGAGAAACCAGTCGGATCCATACTCCTGATGCCGCTACAAAGAAGCGATGAGGCACCAAGTGATGATTTCGAGGTCGGATGGCATTTTCATCCAAAGTCATGGGGTCACGGCTTTGCGACAGAGGCAGCGCGCACCGTTATTGAACGCGCTAAGGAATTCGGAATGAACGAAGTACGGGCCGTTGTTTATCCGAATAATCTGCGAAGCCTGGCGCTATGTGAACGCCTCGGGATGGAACGCATTGGTGAGACTCAAGTCTGGTACAAAACCAATTTGGTTGAGTACCTCTTGACTCTCTAGTTTGCAAAAATCGAAATAATCGCAAATGTGGCTAACAGGTTTAGCTCCCATCCCATTTCGCCATCTCAGCGGCAAAAGGATCCAGCCCCATTGGACCGAGTTTGAGAGCATAAGCGTGAAATTTCTTTAACGAGAACTTCTCCCCCAATCGTTGCTTGGCATCTTCTCTCGCGCTCATCCAGACCCGCTCGCCCACTTTGTAAGAGATCGCCTGTCCGGCAATTCCCAAATATCTATCTATTTCACTGCGTGCAAATTCTTCATCCAACATCGCATGTTCAATAAGCAGTTGACAAGCAGATTCGGCGTTCCAAACTTTGCCTTGCGGATCGGTGTAACCCAAGTGCATTCCAATATCTACAACAACGCGCACTGCGCGCCAAGCTTGTGCTGAAAGATGACCAAGTTCGAAGGCAGGATCTGCAAATGCTCCGACTTCATCCATGAAACGCTCGGCATATAAGGCCCAACCCTCGCCGTATCCACTGGTCCAGGCATCTGTTCTTTGAAAACGCGAGAGTCGATCCTTTTCAATAATGACCGTGGCACATTGCAAATGGTGACCTGGAACAGCTTCGTGGTACCACATGGTTGGAATGCGCCACCAATTAAATTCGCTCTTGCCCAAAGTCGGAAACCAAGTGATTCCTGGGCGTAAAAGGTCTTCGCTGGGCGATTGATAATAAGGCGCAGCTGCGCTTCCCTCCGGAGCCAGACGGGCATCACAGAATTTGATGCGATCGTCGATGTCGAAATAAACCCCATCCATCTGCGCCGTCGCCGCTTCAGTGAACGCTAGCAATTTGGCCAATAAGGCATCGCGGCCCTTAACCAAATATTTTTCATCTTTATCGAGATAGTCGGCAACTTCACGTAGCGATTTTGCGTCCGGCTTGATCTGGCGAGCAACTTTCCACATTCGCTCGCTGATCTTTGTCAAATCGCCAAGGCCCCACTCGTAAGTTTCTCGCAAATTCAATTTCGCCCCCGTGTAATGGCGGGCCCAAACTGCATATCTCTGCGCGCCGACTCCATCTTCCGGAAGTGAATCTGGCAGATAGTGGTTCTGTAACCAAAGGCCCATCTCCCCTGCCGATTTATCTGCCGAAGCGGCGGCAGTGTGCATATCGGGGCGCTTACCTTCCGGATCAATCCTTTTAGCAATACCCGAATATGCACCTTTTGAGAATTCAAGTAACTGCTTCGCCACGCCTTCAACTTGCCGACGAGAATTCCGCTTTCCTAATTTCGCCAGATCTTCCAACACGGATTTCCATGATTGGTGTGCTGCCTCCACCGCGTCAAAGCGGGCCGTGAAATTGTTCAAATCCGCTTCGCTGCCATGCGGCATAACCTCAAAGACCTGCCGAATAGAAATAGCCGGAGAATGTATTACTGCCATAAGTATCTGTGATTCGTTACTTTCATTGAGTGCCAACTCGGAAGTAAGCCTTTCTCGCAGTACTTCACCTGCGATGCGATCAATCTCATTGCTCGGTCTAATTTCGTCTAACCGCAAAAGAGTTTGGCGAATCAACCCAACTTTT
>JANXME010000113.1 GCA_025354785.1 Actinomycetes bacterium
TCGCTAAAGCGGTAGTTAATTTCCATTTGTCCGGCAGTGCCGACTTCATGGTGAGCGCGCTCAACGGTAAGTCCAACCTGCTCTAACTTCATCACCATTTCATCACGTAGGTCTGAATATTGGTCTGTTGGAGAAACTGGGAAGTATCCGCCTTTAATTCGAGTGCGATAGCCACGGTTCGGTGTGCCATCGGCGTCCTTTTCAATACCAGTATTCCAAGCGCCTTCGTAGGAATCGATGTGATGGAACGCTTCGTTGATGCCGGTAGAGAATCGGACTGCATCAAAGACGTAGAACTCGGCCTCCGGTGCAAAGAAGGCAGTATCGGCAATTCCAGTAGAGCGCATGTAGTCCACTGCTTTTGCGACGATGCCTCGGGGATCGCGGCTATAAGCGGAATTATCAATTGGGTTATGCACCGAGAAGTTGATAATCAAAGTCTTCTCTTTACGGAATGGATCTATGAATGCGGACTCTGGTACCGGAAGCAATTTCATATCGGATTCGTGAATTGCTTGGAAGCCGCGAATTGATGAACCGTCGAACATCAGGCCGTCAGTAAAGACCGCCTCATCGAAAGAGCCAGCAGGAACATTGAAGTGATGCTGGATGCCAGGAAGATCGATAAAACGAACGTCGATCAATTTCACATCTTCTTTTTTGATGAAAGCAAAAATTTCTGCCGAGTTCTTAAACATGATTCTCCAATACCGGGCAATGTCCGCGCTTGCGGAGCGATTCGACTGCTCACCATTGAGCTTTACCTAATGGCGCCATACTAGAGGCGCACGAGGAAATGGTAGTAATAAGCGTGTTACAGATATGTTTCAAGGCGCGCGAGGCCGACAAGGCAGGTTAGGCTGGATCTGTGCTTAACGAGGGCGTCGAATTTGCAAAGGTCGGGATCTGGCGTCGGGTGGTGGCTATCACCCTTGATTGGGTTATGTGCCTTGCCATTGCCAGCCTATTTACCTCACGATCGGTGGGATTAAGCGCCTTTGCTCCTTTAGGAGTCTTCTTCCTGGAAGTTTGGGTCCTGACTTCTTTGCAAGGGGCATCGGCGGGCCAGAGAATTGTCAGAATTCGCGTAATCCGTTTCGGCGACGGGGGCGTTCCGACGCCACTCCAGTCGCTGATTCGCACCGTACTACTTTGCTTGGTCGTAACTGCGGTGACATTTGACGAAAATGGTAGAGGGCTCCATGAAAGATTTAGTGGAACGGTATTGACTAGAAAGTAATCGAAGGGCCAGATGCAAAAGCGGGAAAGAAAGCCGCCTTTATAAATATTGCGCGTTAGCGCTTGGGCATCTTTACATTCTTTGGCATTGGTCCTTTAGGGATAGGTAGGGAGAGCCCGCCGACCGCCTTTAGGCGACTGCGGACTTCATTCCTTTGGGAAGCGCTCAACTTCTTTGGCAACTTTCTAACATGCTTTTGAAGTTTACGTAATTTCACTTGACCTTCAAGATCTCCGACAATAATTTCGGTGATCGGAACTCCCGGCGCAAATCGCTCCGTCTTCCTGCGCTCATCAATTAAGAGCGAACGAACACTTGGTGCGCCCTCTCCAGTGAGAACAATTCCTGCTCGGCCAACGCTGCGGTGGACCATATCTTGACTCTTACTGACTGCGACTGCCGGAGTCGTTGTCCACCCTTTGCGAATTGCCATCAAAACGCTGGCGGCCGCGCCTTGTTGATCCTCGATGGAAGCATATGCGGCGGTGCCAGCTTGCCTGGTGAAAAAGAAAAGTGCACCGAGAACGGCGAGAGGAGCACTTACGAAGGCGGCGTAAACCGGGTGGCCACCAAGGAAACCTAAGAAAATTCCAATTGCCCAAATAACCAAGAATATCGCCAGCAGGGCGGCACCGATCCAGGGCTTGACCCCTTTAGTTACGCCGTAGGCCTCACGCACAACTTTCAAGCGCGGTTCCTTCTTCGCCGGCTCTACAACTTTATTAGCGCGATAATTTCTCTTCGCGGGGGTAACTACTTCGGCCTTCTTTTTCTTGAACATACCCATCAGTTTAGTGGCAGTGGCGCAGTACCACCAAGGCGTACGGGCGCCCACCATTGGCCAGCATGGTCATCTGGGTAGTTTTTCTGCACTTCGTGGAGCATGGAAATCATTGTTTCGCGCAGTAACTTTTCAGCAGTGGCTACATCTTCGTTACGGGCAAAGGACATCGGCTTGCCAATCGCAATCGTGATCGGGGTCTTTCGCCTTCGCAAATTTTTGGGCACTCCTTTAGTCCATATCCGTTGGCTACCCCAAACAATGGTTGGAATTACGGGCACTCCCGCCCCCATTGCTAAACGAACTACGCCCGTTTTCAATTCTTTAATTTCAAAACTTTTGGAAATTGTTGCCTCTGGGAAAATACCTATCAATTCTCCCGATTTCAAAGCGCGCAAGGCTGCTACGAAAGAGGCGGAACCGCTGGAGCGATCCACATTTATGTGATGCATTCCGCGCATAAGTGGGCCAGCCAGTTTGTTATTAAAAATTTCTTTCTTCGCCATAAAACGTATATATCTTTTGGCCGGTAGAAAAGCCGTGCCCGCAAGGGCAAAATCTAAATAGCCAATGTGATTTATTGCGATGACCGCTCCACCTTCATGTGGAATATTCTCTTCTCCTAGAAATGTGAACTTCAACCCTAAATATCGCCAAAATAGTTTGGCGGTACGAATGACAGGGGGATAGACGAGTTCAGCCATGCTTTACGCGGGCTTCCATCGCCTGCCGATATAGACGACCTGCTCGATAACTTGATCTAACTAAAGGTCCGCTAAGAACTCCCAAGAAGCCAATCTCTTTCGCCTCCGCAGCAAGTTCAACGAACTCCTCCGGCTTCACCCAACGGTCGACGGGGTGGTGGCGGTTGCTCGGACGTAAATATTGGGTAATCGTGATCAAGTCGCAACCCGCATTGTGCAAATCTGCCAAGGCCTGGGTGATTTCCTGGCGGGTTTCTCCCAATCCAAGAATGAGATTTGATTTGGTGATTAGACCAAAGTCGCGCGCCATCGTTATTACCCGCAATGATTTTTCGTAA
>JANXME010000187.1 GCA_025354785.1 Actinomycetes bacterium
TCGCGTTGGGAATTATTGGTAACCCGGAACTTCTCTTCCTCGATGAGCCAACAACCGGGTTTGATCCAGAAGCGCGCCGTGCTTTCTGGGGGCTAATCCGATCTCTGCGCGATGGCGGCACCACAATTCTTTTAACGACACATTATCTAGACGAGGCGGAGGCGCTGGCCGATCGCGTGGCGGTAATTAATAAGGGGAAAATTCTGGAAATCTCACCGCCAAATTCGTTAGGTGGGCGCGCTTCATCACAAGCAAAAATAAGTTGGGAAGAGAACGGGCAGATGAGAGAAGTGTTCAGCGATACGCCAACTTCTGTTATTTCTCGCTTAAGTCAGGTAATAAAGGGAGAGATTCCAAAGCTCTTGGTTTCACGCCCCACCTTAGAAGATATTTATCTAGAGATGATTGGTGCGTCTAAGAGTGGTGACGAATGACAACTCGTGATTTGCCAAGCACCCTGAGTTTAGGCCTTCGCCGTGGAAATCTGGAGATACGACAATTCCTGCGTCAGCGTGAATCAGTCGTCTTTACTCTTCTTTTTCCATTAATGCTCTTGGCAATTTTCGGTTCTGTTTTTAGCGACACCATAGCCCCAGGAGTAACTTTCAGTCAGTACTTTGTGGCCGGAATGATCGCCTCAGGCATGGTGAATTCAGGATTTCAGCAACTAGCAATTGTGATTCCTATGGAACGCGATTTTGGTTCTCTGAAGAGATTGCGCGGCACCCCGATGCCGGTTGCAAGTTACTTTATTGGAAAGACAATATTGGTTTTAACCGGAATGTTTTTCCAGGTGGTCCTTCTACTTTTAGGCGGCGTCCTCTTCTTCGGGCTTAACCTGCCCAGTGATCCCCAAAAGTGGTTCACCTTTGCTTGGTTAATCCTGATTGGAACCGCGAGTTCAACAGCGCTGGGGGTCGCATTTTCCGTGATTCCAAAAAGTGGCAGAGGTGCATCTGCCGTCGTCTCCCCTGTCGTAATAATTTTGCAGTTTTTTAGCGGCGTTTTCTTTATATTTACGCAATTGCCTGCCTGGATGCAGCAGGTTGCCGCAATTTTTCCCCTTAAATGGCTCTGCCAAGGAATGCGTTCAGTCTTTCTTCCTGAAAGTTTCGCATCCCGCGAAGTCGCCCACTCATGGGAATCAGGTCGCACGTTCTTGATTCTCCTGGCGTGGCTAATCGCAGGTATTGCGATTTCAATACGCACATTTAAATGGTCCAGAGAGTAGCCCGACTCGGCGTAGCGCTATCCATTGTGATGGCGCTACTTTTTGTCGGGCCCGCCTTCTCTGCCACCACCGCTACGCCGACTACTAAACCAACGGTTAAAGCGACTGCCAAGATTGTAGCAAAGAAGAAACCAGTAGCCAAAAAACCAACGGCTAAGCAACCAGTAGTTCGCAAAAAGAAAGTTGTAAAAGTTATTCCAACTGCCAAACCCGTCTGGCCTCCAAAAGGATTTCGGGCCAACGGTGAGATATATGCCAAGGTCCCAACTTCGGCTGAGTTATTGGGGATCCTTTCTGCTGACAAATCTCTAACACTTCAAGCAAAACAGTGCGTCAAGAGCGCTTGTGGTGTCGTTCGGGTGGCTTCTGCGACTGGTTGCACTTGGTGGGAAATTACTTCTACGGTTTCTGGACCCACGTCGGCAAATGATGCGTTGCCAATTGTGCTTGGAAAACTTCGCACGACCATAAAAGCCACTCCAGCAAAGAAGATACTCACGGTGTACTTGATTACTTCAGAGCCACTGGGACCAGATGTGAGTGTGGGCAGTTTGAGTATTAGTTGTTACCACTCCCCGGCCACAGAAAAAATTCCATCTAACGTCTATACACGCACCGTGGTGCCCACCCCGACCGCCTCTGCGACGGAGACGCCAACACAGCAGCCAAGTACGTCTGCCTCTAGCGATTAGCCCCCGGCACCCAAAGTTGGTCGCCTTCATCTTCATTGGCAGTACGAGCTAAGACAAAGAGCAGATCCGATAGGCGATTTAAGTATTTTGCCGTCAGTGGATTTACTCCAGAACCAAAAGCATGAATTGCTGCCCAAGTTCTACGTTCGGCGCGACGCACAACGGTGCGGGCTACATGCAAGAGCGCCGCACCGGGGGTTCCCGATGGAAGAACAAAGGAGCGAAGTTGATCTAAATCCTCATTGAAGGCATCGATCTGTGTTTCCAAATAAGTCACTTGGGATTCCAAAACTCGCAGAGGTTCAAATGCCGGCGAATCGGATACGGGGGTGCACAAATCTGCCCCAACATCGAATAAATCATTTTGAATTCTCACCAAAAGCTTCGCTATTTCCGACGCTAGATTTCCCAACGCTAGCGCCACGCCAATAGACGAGTTGGCCTCATCAACGGTCGCATAAGCCTCTAGACGAGGGTCATTTTTAGATGTACGGCTCATATCCCCCAGAGAAGTCGTGCCATCGTCGCCAGTTTTCGTATAAATCCTCGTTAAATGAACCATGGGTAGAGCCTATTAGGACAGTTACGATGAGACCACTCGCCGAAGGCGATGGAAGGTGGGTAGATGTCCGAGCGTTTGCGCATAGTCGGAGGTTCTCGTTTACACGGCGAAGTCCGTGTGGCCGGTGCCAAAAATTCCGTACTAAAACTTATGGCGGCGGCTCTGCTGGCTCCCGGTAAAACCCGCATCGGCAATGTTCCCGATATTGCTGATGTGGCCATCATGTCCGAATTACTAACTCGGTTGGGCTGCCTCGTGGAGCGCGGAGCCGATTTCGTCTCGATTGAAGTTCCCCAGACACTTGGGCATCGCGCCGACTATGACTTGGTGCGAAAAATGCGAGCCTCCATAAATGTCCTAGGCCCGCTTGTTGCGCGTATGGGGCGGGCCGAGGTCGCACTCCCTGGCGGCGATGCCATCGGGTCACGAGGTTTAGATTTTCATATTAAAGGCATGGTTTCGCTTGGAGCCAGCGCCCATAACGAACACGGGTATGTAATTGCCACAGCACCTAACGGACTCAAAGGTGCGGAAATAGTTTTGGAT
>JANXME010000221.1 GCA_025354785.1 Actinomycetes bacterium
CTCGGCCAAAGCCAACTACCGCACCTTAGGTACAAAATACGGCGCGGATGTGCAGAAAATTGCCAAGGTAATTGCGGAATCTTCGGCGTCCCATTTGGTTGGGCTGGTCCGCGGCGATGGCCAGGCGGTCATAAGCGACGGAACAAACTCATGGACTATTGAACATGACGATCTGGTTATTACGGAAACTCCAAAGTTGGGATGGACGGTGGCATCGCATGGCGGAGAAAGCGTGGCGCTAGATCTAGATCTGACTCCACAATTAATATCGGCAGGTCAAGTTCGTGAGGTAATTCGTTTCCTTCAGGAAGGACGAAAGAATGAGGGCTTCAATATTAGCGATCGAATTCGAGTGCGCTGGAATTCCAATCCCGATGTGGCTTCATCCATATATGGGGCCATGACTCACATTAAGTCAGAGGTACTGGCCTTAGAATTGACTCAAGATGAGAAAATGCAATTCGGAGATAATGAATTTGGGTTAAGTGCAACCCTCATCAAAGCAGACTAAAGGCGACTCGCAATCGGAATCAGTATCTGAACTGCAAAAAAGAGAACCAGAAATGAAAGGTCCAAACTGACCGCGCCCAGCCGCAAAGGCGGAACAAAACGCCTTACAAAAGCCGTTGGTTTATCCGTTATGGCATAAACAGCTTCGGCGATGTAGAGCACGACTCCGCGAGGTCGCCATGAACGTGAAAAGAGACGTGCGTAATCCAAAATTAACCGGCCCAATAGCGCCAATAAAAAAAGGCGGAGTAAAAGTACGATGTAGAAACCCACTCGAAATTCGCCTAGCTCTGGTTAAAGAAACTCGCCTCTGCAGCGGCAGTTTTATCTTCACTGCTAACACGTACATTGGCTGGAGAAAGTAAAAAGACCTTTGAGGTTACGCGCTCGATAGTGCCGTGATGACCAAAAACCAAACCGCTTGAGAAATCAACCAACCTCTTGCGCTCGGATTCGTCCATATCTGTTAAATTGATAATTACGGGATTACCTTCGCGATACTGCTCTCCGATAGTGCGCGCCTCATTATAAAAACGAGGATGCAACGTCACTATGCGATCTAGAACTGGTAGGTCTAATTGAACTGCGGCAGCCGGAGTGCTAGCAACCGACAAAGGTGTCGATCGAAACTCTCGAGGTTTCGGCTTAGACTCGGAGGGACGCGCTAAAGCCGCGGTTGTCTCCTGCTCAGAACCCATTTCTGGATCGTCAGTTAGTCCTAAGTAATTCGCCATTTTTCTCAGTGCATTAGCCATAGGCAAAAGGTTACCGTTTCAAGGAACGAAGACCGAGGATTGAACTACCTATACGCACATGTGTCGCGCCCTTCATAATTGCGCTCTCAAAATCTCCACTCATACCCGCAGAGAGCCCCGAGGCAGAAGGGAATTTGTATTGAAAATCAATGTGAATTTGATGCAATTCACTAAAGGCTATTTCCGGGTCAAGATCAATGGGGGCTACGGCCATCAAACCAAGAAGCGTCAACTGGGGATATTGCATAACTAGCTCGGCCAGCCCCGCGAGTTCTTCCGGGCCCGCCCCTCCCCTACCTGGCCGGGAATCAAGTGAAACTTGTAAGAAAACTGAAGTAGTTTTCGGATCTGTAATTGCCGCCGCGAGTTTCTCAATTTGCTTCGGCTTGTCAATTGAATGAATGACCTTTGCCCATTTAGCAATTGAAGAAATCTTATTGCTTTGAATTTGCCCTTGAAAATGCCAAGTTCCAACGGCCGCTAATGATTTCGCGCGACCTTCGCTATCTCTATTCTCCCCAAAGTTGCGTACGCCCAGTTCCTGCAATATTGCAACATCGCTGACTGGGTAATTTTTCGTCACAACGATTAAAGTTATTTCGTCCCGACTTCGTCCTCCACGATCTGCGGCACGCTCCATACGAGCTTCAACCTGAGTCAAAGCTTGGGCAATTTCATCTCGACGATCCATCACAGGCGGATCAATCCCGCTGCCCGTCCAGTAATTCCATCTCTTCTATAGGAATAATAGGTTTCGTTTTCCACCGTACATTCTCGCGATCTTGCGCTTTGGATATTGACTGAATCTAATTGACCAATCAAGGCGGCCGGCAAATCCAAGGCAAGAGTGCCCTGAGCCGTTACTGCCGTGGCTTTGGGAAATATAGAAACAACCTCTTGATAAATATCAGATCCGACTTCGTAGCATGGGCCACATATTGACGGTCCCAACGTTGCAAAAATATTCCCCGCTCCCAATGCTCGCATCACTGCCACGGTTCTGAGAGCAATTCCATTCTGCAAACCTCGTCTTCCCACGTGCACGGCAGCCACACAAGTTGACTCGTCGTCCCACATGAGAAGAGGGACGCAATCAGCAGTTAGCACCGCTAGGTAGATTCCAGGACTTTGAGTTACCAGCGCATCGCATTGCGGCTCCTGCTCAACAATCCCCTCGACTACGCAGACCAGATTGCTGTGACTTTGATTCATGAAGCAGACAGGTCCGAACTCGTCTTGCAAAAGTCTGCGATTGGCTAGTACTGCTTGCCTTCGATCTCCGACATGGAGTGCCAAATTGTTCTGCGCAAACGGTGCCTCACTCTGGCCGCCAAATCTGGATGTAAAGAATTGCGCCGCCACAGTATCTACTTCATGAAATCAGGTACGTCGATCTCATCCTCTGCAATCAATTGCTCGAAGGTGACTCGTGGACGCAATCCTTCTTCAGAGATTTCCATTGCGACTGCCAGTGGGTCGTTAACAGCGATGGGATCAGCAACACCACTAAGCGTTGCAGCATTGATGCTTGGCATGGAGACCTTCTTCGGGGCACCTCCATCAAAACCTGCGGCAATCACTGTGATTCTGACCTCGTCGCCCAAAGCATCATCAATGGTGGTACCAAAGATTATCTTCGCCTCAGGATGAGCTGCTGCCTGAACCAATTCACATGCTTCGTTTATTTCGAAGAGTCCCAAGTCAGATCCTCCGGCAACCGAGAGAAGAACTCCCATTGCGCCATCAATTGAAGCCTCAAGAAGTGGACTAGAAATAGCCAGTTCTGCAGCACGAACCGCGCGATTCTCCCCACGAGCCGAACCAATTCCCATAAGCGCCGAGCCCGCGTCGGTCATGATGCTTTTAACATCTGCGAAATCCAAATTTATTAAACCTGGCTGAGTAATAATCTCGGTAATTCCTTGTACACCCGAGAGCAACACCTGATCGGCGCTTTTGAAGGCTTCGACGGCAGTAATTGAACGATCGGAAATCGCCAAAAGTCGATCGTTGGGAATAACAATTAGTGTGTCTACTTCAGTGCGTAGTTCGTCAATTCCCTCATCAGCTTGGCGGGCACGCACCTTGCCTTCGAATGAAAAAGGCCTGGTAACCACTCCAATTGTCAACGCTCCCAGTTCGCGCGCAATTTTCGCCACAATCGGCGCACCGCCCGTGCCAGTTCCTCCACCTTCACCTGCTGTAACAAAAACCATATCTGCCCCGCGTAGCGCTTCTTCAATATCTTCCACATGATCAAGCACCGCTTCACGACCGCGATCTGGAGACGCACCTGCTCCAAGCCCCTTGGTGGATTTTCGTCCGATATCTAATTTCACATCGGCATCGCTCATCAACAAATGTTGTGCATCGGTATTGATTGCGATAAATTCCACACCTTTTAAACCAACATCAATCATCCGATTAATCGCGTTTACTCCACCGCCACCAATGCCCACAACTTTGATAACGGCCAAATAATTTTGCGGTGAAGCCACGAT
>JANXME010000250.1 GCA_025354785.1 Actinomycetes bacterium
TCCGTCAATAGCACCGTTGCATCGGTGCGCCCACTTGTCGGTGCAGATCCGGCTTGAGAGATGAAAGTTGCTGGCAGCGAACCCATCGCTGAAAAAAGTGCAATCCATGACCCCTCCACCGAGGTGGGATCTTGCTGGTACTTCTCGTACATCTCATCAACCAGCCACTCATTGGCACCGAATTGTTCGGCAGCATCTGCGCCAAATTTCTGGGCGAAGGCCGAAGACTCGGCTGCGGGATCCATGTCTGATGCCGACACTGGCTAACTCCTTTTACTACCCATCGGTGGAGCCGACTTTTTGTCGAAATAAGAAAGGTAAAGGTTGGTGAAGGGTGCCTAGCCTACCCAATCTCGTCCACTAAAAATCACGCTCAAAGCTGCAAATGAGTTTCCCTGGCGGGCGCGATTACTGCTTGGGAGTAATGGAAACTGCAAGAAATAGAACACTTAGCGAGATTGCCGCAAGTGGAACGGCCAAAAGCCAAAGTTGCGCTTGCATCTGAAAGAAGGAGACTCCGAGAGCAATCAAGTTGGCAAGGATTGCCGGCGCACGGCCGTAATTGCGAACTCTGGCAAATCCGTGGGCGGCGGCCAACAAACCCAAACTTCCTAAAAGCGCAAAGAGAATTTCCATTGCCAGTGCCATTGGAGCCTCGGGGTGTGAGGTTATGGATTTGAAAGTCAGGAAGATGGCTAGGGAAAGCACCATGACTGCTTCAAATCTGAGCAGGGCTGCCACGATAGAACCGCGCCGAGTTAATTGGCGATCATGATCGTTGGATTTTGGCTTGGTCACGGGAATAAGGGTAGCAAGTGAATGACGACCGCAGAGAACGGGTTGGGAGAGGATTGAGTTTGTTTAGCCATGATGGACTCAGAGATTCGCGGACTCACCTTGCGGCGCCACCTTTGCTTTATGAAGAGCTGCGCCGTGAATTGGCACGTGCAAGCCGTAGTAAAACCAAACTTGTCATAGTTCGAATTGTTCTAAATAAGTCTTTGGTCGCAGAAGCCAACGAAGGAACAGAGTCGGGCATTGAACGAGAAATATTGGAGTTTGGCCAGCTACTAAAAACAACTTCGCGGGGTGAAGATATTTGTGCCCGCGTGGGAGAACTGGAATTCTTAATTCTCTTCCATGGCGACCAACTTCAGGCCGAGCTAATTTTGCGGCGTATTGGGGAGAAATGGAGTCTAAAGTTACGAGATCTGGAATTCTATTCATCGTATGTAATATCAATTTTAGGCGAATCAGGGCTTGAACTTTTAAATCGACTCGACCTTATTCCGATCTCGCCTATTAATGGTTGAAGCTTCAAGCGTGGGCAGAATAGCCTATTAGGTTTCGCCGAGAAGCTTTAGCCCGCAATTGACGCACTTTGTTGCGAGTATCAAGGAATGGGAAATAGAAATGTGCCGATTTCGAGAATACTTTCTGTAAACTTCAGTGAACGGACGGTAATTTATTCAACCTAATTAATACACCTTCAACCGTTGCTTGAAAGTCATCGGATTGGCGACGTCATAACATGCCCGAATGTCATCCTCTGAACTCATTGTCACTTTTGGCGCCCTCGCTCCTTTCATGGCTGATTCCGAAATCGAGGAAATTTGGATCAACTCCCCGGAGAGAATTTTTGTAGCGCGAAAAGGCAAAAATGAATTGACAAACCTA
>JANXME010000265.1 GCA_025354785.1 Actinomycetes bacterium
AAAGCGCGCTGGCATTCTTGGGCTTCATCGGCGGCCCAGAAGGCGCTGCGATAAAGATATGGTCCCCAGAAGTGAACATGGCCGATGCTAAATTCATTGGGAAAGCGACGTGGATCTCCAGTGGAATTTATGGCCGCCCCGGTATTGCCATGATAAGAACGGTAAGTAGAGAGAATCTTGTCGCGCTGTGTATGTTGGCGCGCCATTCGGATTGCATTCTCAACGGCGTCAGCGCCGGCATTGGTAAAGAAAACCTTTTTAAAAGGGGCTCCAGTTAGATCAACAATTCGTTTAGCAGCTTCGTTGCGGGCGACATTGGCATGTTGTGGCGCAATGGTGGTGAGAATTGCGGCCTGCTCTTGAATTGCCTTTACAACTTTAGGATGTTGGTGGCCAATGTTTGTAAAGACAAGTTGGCAAGAGAAATCTAAGTAACTTTTCCCGGAATAATCCCAAAAGTAAGAGCCAGCTGCCCCAGCAACGGGGATCGGGGTTATTTGGGCCTGGGCCGACCAAGAATGAAAGACAAATTCGCGATCGTCGGCATAAACGGCGGCGCCAGCGGCAGGGTCATTAATAGGTGAAATCACGATAATTCCCTTTCAAAAGTTCAAGTAGCGACATCCTAACGCGATGAAGTAGCGTGGGCATATGGAGCATGTGAGACATTGGATAAAGGGTGCGTTAGTTAGCCAAAGTTCTGACCGCCAAGGAGATATTTACAATCCGGCTACCGGCCATATCACGGGAAAAGTGGACTTTGCCGACGCGGCCAGAGTCGATGAAGCAGTGCGCGTGGCAACCGAAGCCTTTGATTCTTGGCGCCATAGTTCACTTACCAAGCGAGTCCAAGTTCTCTTTGCTTTTCGCGAATTAGTAAGTGTAAATAAGGAGAAGATTGCCGCTCTTATTACCGCAGAGCACGGCAAAGTTCTCTCGGACGCTGCCGGTGAAGTGACCCGTGGTCTAGAGGTTGTGGAATTTGCTTGCGGGATTCCGCATTTATTAAAAGGTGGATTCTCTGAAGAGGTTTCTACCGGTGTTGATGTATATTCAATCCGTCAACCTTTAGGTCCAGTTGCGATTATTTCTCCATTTAATTTTCCCGCTATGGTTCCTATGTGGTTTTTTCCAATCGCAATTGCATGTGGAAATTCGGTAATCGTAAAGCCTTCTGAGAAGGATCCCAGCGCCGCGATGCTCTTGGCCCAACTTTGGAAAGAGGCTGGCTTGCCTGATGGAGTCTTCAACGTCGTGCATGGCGATAAGGAGGCAGTTGATGCTCTGCTAGTACATCCGGGAATCAAATCCGTTTCCTTTGTAGGCAGTACTCCAATCGCGCGCTACGTCTACGAAACTGGGACCAAGTCAGGCAAGCGAGTTCAGGCCTTGGGTGGAGCAAAAAATCATATGGTGGTCTTGCCCGATGCCGATTTGGAGTTGGCTGCTGATGCGGCGATAAATGCGGGCTTTGGCTCGGCAGGGGAACGTTGCATGGCGATTTCAGTAATTGTTGCCGTTGAACCCGTGGCCGACGCTTTGATAGCCAAAATCAAAACACGTATGGCTACATTGAAAACCGGTGACGGAACTCAAGGCGCAGATATGGGGCCACTTGTCACTAAAGTTCACCGCGACAAAGTGGCTTCATATATTGACGCTGGTGAGAAATCAGGCGCCACATTGGTAGTTGATGGACGCGGAGTAGAAGTTGCCGGCGATGGTTTCTGGCTAGGACCCACCCTCTTCGACAATGTAACGGCGCAAATGTCTATATATAAAGAGGAGATTTTTGGCCCCGTGCTTAGCGTAATTCGCGTTAAGAGTTACGACGAAGCTTTGAATTTGGTTAATAGCCATCCATACGGAAACGGCACCGCGATCTTCACCAACGATGGAGGAGCGGCTCGGCGCTACCAAAATGAAGTAGAAGTTGGCATGGTTGGAATTAATGTCCAAATACCTGTTCCAATGGCTTACTTCTCATTTGGTGGCTGGAAGAATTCTCTCTTTGGAGATTCACATGCGCATGGAATCGAAGGTGTTCATTTCTTCACTCGTGGCAAAGTTGTTACTAGCCGTTGGTTAGACCCTAGCCATGGCGGAATCAATTTAGGATTTCCGCAGAATGCTTAAATCGAGATAGCACCGCAGATTCATTGCAATATTGCTCAGTTTTTTGCGCCTAGAAAGTACACGATTTAAGAGTTATATGCGCTAGATGGTATTCTGCACCGCTCTATTGATGTTGATCATGAGCACAATCGAGTGGATCTGAGGAATAAAACAATGCCTAAGCCATCAAACGCGCACCTAGCCGGTCTGCCCCTCAAAAAGCGCGAGAATCTGCGAAATGTGGCGATTATCGCCCACGTAGACCATGGCAAAACCACCCTGGTTGATGCGATGTTGTGGCAATCAGGAGCATTCGCCGCTTATAAGAAACAGGGCGAAGGCCAAGAGCGCATGATGGATTCGATGGATCTAGAGCGCGAAAAAGGCATCACCATTCTGGCCAAGAACACCGCCGTAAAGCGTGGATCCACGATCGTCAACATTATTGATACGCCGGGCCACGCTGATTTCGGTGGCGAAGTAGAACGCGGCTTAGAAATGGTGGATGGGGTTATTTTATTAGTTGATGCATCTGAAGGTCCGCTGCCCCAAACTCGTTTCGTCTTGCGAAAGGCTCTGCAAAAGAATCTGCCGGTTATCTTGGTTATTAACAAAGTAGATCGCCCAGATTCGCGTATCGCCGAAGTTGTCGATGAGACTTACGAATTATTTTTGGATTTAGATGCCAACGAAAAACAGATTGAATTTCCTATCGTTTACGCCTCAGCTAAAGCTGGACGCGCATCGCTGACTCGCACCGAAAATGGTGGCATGCCAGAGGAGGCGAACCTAGACGTTCTCTTCGACACGATCTTTTCGGCGATTCCTGCCCCTGAATATCACGAGGGTGCGCCCCTTCAAGCCCACGTAACCAACCTCGACTCCTCTCCATTCCTTGGTCGACTTGCACTTTGCCGAGTGCGCGAAGGTGTGATTCGCAAAGGTCAAATGGTTGCCTGGATGAAGACCGATGGCACAGTTGAAAGAATTAAGGTTTCCGAACTTCTTATTACTGAAGCCCTTGATCGCG
>JANXME010000307.1 GCA_025354785.1 Actinomycetes bacterium
CACCGTCTATTTGATAAACCTCTTTGAATCCTCGATTGATCATGACTGTCGATAGCACTTCGCAGCGAATTCCACCGGTGCAATAGGTGACAATTGGCTTCTCTTTCAAGTGGTCATATTTGCCGCTCTCGATTTCATTCACAAAGTCCCGGGAAGTGGTCACATCGGGGACGATGGCGTTGCGAAATTTTCCAATTTTTGCCTCAAAGGCATTTCGGCCATCAAAGAAGACGACTTCCTCGCCCCTATGTGCCACCAATTCCTCTACCTGTTCTGGTCGCAGATGTATTCCGCCACCGATGACTCCGTTTTCATTGACCTTGAGTTCGTCGGGATTTCCGAAAGCTACGAGTTCGTCTCGCACTCGGATATTGAGTCGCGGAAATTCGGAACCGTCGCCGTCCGACCATTTGAAGGCAATCTTCTTGAATCCAGGGTAGGAGCGCGTTGCGCGAACATATTTTTTTACCGCTGACATATCCCCGCCCAAAGTCCCATTTATTCCATGTGGAGAAATCAAAATTCTCCCCTTCAAACCTAAGGTCTGGCAAAGGTTGAGCTGCCACATTCGGATCGCTTCTGGGTCGCTAAGGGGCGTGAAGCCGTAGTACAGAATGACCTTCTGTAATTGCATAGGGTGATAATACAGTCACTTCAAGGGCAGGCCTTCATTCCCTACTTTTGACCTAAGTTTCTCTCTTTTTGAATGTAATTGAGATATAAAATCAATTATGAATCTGCAACAGCGCGAAAAAATCAAGACCGGTAAAGGTTTCATTGCCGCCCTAGATCAAAGCGGGGGCAGTACCCCCAAAGCTTTGAAGCTGTACGGCTTGGATGAAAATTCATTTAGTAGCGAAGCAGAAATGTTTGAGCGCATCCACCAAATGCGCTCTCGAATTATTAAGAGCCCCGCCTTCTCTAGAAATCGAATTCTAGGGATCATACTTTTTCAAAGGACCATGGAGGCCCAAATCGATGGAGTCGGCACGGCAATCTACTTATGGGAGAGAAAAGAGATAGTTCCGTTTCTCAAAATAGATGTGGGATTAGAGTCGGAAAAAGATGGTGTGCAACTTATGAAACCTATACCCGAGCTTAGTAGTCACCTAGATGTGGCGAAGGAGTACGGGATATTTGGGACAAAGATGCGATCGGTAGTAAAGGAGGCAAATGAGATCGGCATCGAAGCCGTTCTGGTTCAACAATTTGCCTACGCCAAAGAGATAATTGACTCTGGTTTGGTGCCGATCATTGAGCCCGAAATTGACATTAACTGTCGGGAAAAAGCCCGAGCTGAAGTTTTACTTCGCGAGGGCCTGCGAAACCATCTTGACAGAATTGGGGACGACGAGATCGTGATGCTAAAACTTACTTTGCCCGAAGAATCTAACTATTACCGTGAATTTGTTTCACACCCTAAAGTATTACGCGTGGCGGCCCTTTCCGGTGGCTATTCCAGGGACCATGCAAATGAATTGCTCGCAAGAAATTCCGGTGTAATCGCCAGTTTCTCGCGGGCTTTGACGGAAGGGTTGAAAGCCCAGCAAAGTGAAGCGGAATTTGATGCACAATTGGATGCTGCCATTTCAAGTATTTATGTTGCGTCTCTTACTTGATGCTGGCCCCCTGAGTTACTATTTCCAAGCTGATTTGGGATAGGGGAATAGATGTCCAAGAAGTTACATGGATTGTTTCTGGGAGCGCTTGCACTTACTTTTTCTCTATCTGGGCTCTCTATGGCAGACCCCTCAGATGTTTTTACAAAGGGCCCCTATAGGGCAACGCTAATCTCCGACGCAATCCTTACGCCCAACTTGTTAGGTGTGAAGGCCGGCTTACCTGTGGCAGATGTCTCTGGCGTGCTTATGGCAGATGGCAAACTTCGGGCTTACGTATTTGGTCAAAATAAAGGAATTGAGATTTGGGATAGTTCGGATGGCAAAATTTTCACACGAGTAGGAAACGCTTTTGGCAGTGATAATGGGCATGGGCAGCCGCGTGTAATCAAACTAAACGATGGTCGATATCGCATGTTCAATATGTCATCGCAAGGAGTCTCATGTTCAATCTCTACCGACGGCGTTACTTTCAAAGTTGAAAATGAAGGTTGCATAAGGAAAACTGATTTTGGAGTAACTAGCAATATCGCAGGCCCGGGAATTATTAAGATTTCTGGTGGTTATCGCGCTTATTTTTCATCTCTGGGAAATGCTGGCACGGGTCCAGATCCACAGCAGATTTTTAGTGCCACCTCGGCAGATTCGCTAAGTTGGAAGGCCGATTCCGGAGTCAGAATTGGCAAAGGATCAACGATAGATCAAAGCGGCGAGCACCCCACAGCTATTACACACGCAGACGGATCAGTAACAATCTTCTATTTCGATAATGGCGCCAACCCGCCGAGTCCACCTCGTTCGGAATACGGCCTCTACTATGCGACGAGTGCGGAAATATGATTTTATGGGGTGGAGATTTCGATCATGATATTGGGGGTTACATTTTTTCGGTAAAACTTACTCATACGGATGTAGCACCAAGTGCTTCAACGGGCCTCGCTTCCGCACCAACTTTAAAAAAGACCACAATTTCGTGTGTGAAGGGCAAAACAATTAAGAAAGTGACCGCCGTTTCGCCAAAATGTCCCAGCGGATACAAAAAGAAGGCTTAAAGGTCTCCGCCGATAGCAATACTTTCGATTTCACAAATCTTCTTTGCGATCATCTGTGAAATGTTCAGATCCTCGTAACCATCAGCGATTGGATCACTCATTTGTGCTCCCGTGATAACCAACTTGTGAAATTCCACCAATTCGATTTCAAATGATGGCTCGTAAGATTCAAAGGTGGCAGCGTTGTGCGCCAGTCCCCGTCGAGTTGTACTGATCAATTTGGTGGGTACGCGCAGGATGTACGGGCTAGGGAAGATAATGTGATGACCTTCTTCGGCGCTAACCCAACGTATCTCTTCTTGGTACATCGGATATTGATCTAGATAGAACCAGCGAATCGTCACGCGCACACCGTCGGAGGTACGCGCGTGAATAACAAAAGACTCAGAACGTTCTTGGCGAGGCCAGCGATCTACATAATCGACTTCTGTAATGTGAATATCGAGGGCTCGAAGCACAGAAAACTCATGAATGATGCTGCCCAAAACTATGTCGCCGTATTCGGCCCCGAAAGCCTTAGCTGCCTCTACTCCTAGCGCTTCAACTGCGATTTCGTTAGCTTCTTTCTTGAATCCAGCAATCAATTCATCAGATGGGCGAAAGGCCTTAACTGAAATCTCCGAGGTCGCCAGTTGACTTTCACCACTTGGGTGAAGAACTAAGACATCGACCGTGCGGGGGCGCTTTTTGCCAATCTCTTCGCGAGCCCGACTTACGGCCGGATCGTAGGTCTTCATATAGCCGATCATGAGATTACCTGTGGATGCTTTCAGCGCGCGCTCGATGGCAGCCATCTCGCTTTTTGTGTAAGCAAGCGGCTTTTCGCAAAAGACATTTAGATTTGCCTCCAAGGCCGCCACCACGAGTTTGGCGTGAGAGCCGGAGTTAATGATTGCAATGGCCTCTATCTTTCCCGACGAAATCATCGCGAAGGCTGAGTCGAAACGTGCGTCTTCTGCAATTCCAAAGCGATCGGCCAAATGTGTCGCTGAGGCGACGTTGAAATCGGCGATTGCGGCCACCTTAAAAAGATCGCTACGCCTGGTCAGGATAGGTAGATGAACAGAAGTGGCCACTGAGCCCGCTCCGACTACCCCTATTTTTACTATCTGACCAGTCATTGCCTTCTCCTTTAATTGAATTGTTGTATTTCAGAAAATTCTCTGGTCCTTCTTCGTTGCCTCAATTAACTTCCGCGCGCTATTTACAGCGGGCTTCTTTGACATTTCGGGTACTCCTACTTCCCAGAACGCGCCACCTTCCGTCCAGGTGGTGGGAGCGGTTTCAATCACAATGACAACGACGCGACTACTTGATGCGGTATCGCTTAATCGCGCAGCCAGTTCGTCGACGTTGTGTACGCGGTAGGTATCTGCGCCCATTGAGGCGGCGTGAGCCACGAAATCAACGCGCGGGGAATTTGCATTTTCAGTCAACATGGTTCGAAATGAGGACGCTCCATGACCCGTTTGCAACCGCGAAATTACGGCGTATCCACCATTATCACAAACGATTAGCGTGAGCGGATAAGCATTCAGTACAGCGCTATAGATATCCGAGTTGAGCATCAAGTAGGAGCCATCTCCTGTTAGAGCAATAACTCGACCGGCACCTTTTCGGTCCTTTTGCGCGATGGCCGCGCCAAATGCGCCACTGATTTCGTACCCCATACAAGAAAATCCGTATTCACAATCGAAAGTGGCAACTCCTTTGCTAAACCAATTGTTATTGAGTTCACCTGGCAATCCACCGGCTGCAGTGAGTACATAGTCGTCGGCGGAGGCCACTTCGTTTGCTGCAATAACAACTTGCGCATAAGTTGGAATTTCGCTTCGCAGATTCTTTCTAACTTGGCGATCACTTTCACAAAGCACCTTTAGAGCATGAGCGCGTTTTAGCCACGCACCATCGCGCATTTGGGTTAGTAATGGACTAAGTTCTGAGAGAGTCGCCAGTGCATCACCAACTACTGGGAACGCGCGTCGCTTAGTCGCATCAAAGCGAGCAGTATTTATTGCGATTAAAGTTTTCTCGCCAAATAGCGTCCAAGAGCCAGTCGTGAAGTCCTGCAAGCGAGTGCCGATCGCAATTATTAGATCTGACTCAGTTATCAATTTATTTACAGGATCAGAGCCGGTGACACCTAATGGCCCGATCAAAATGGGGTCAGACCAGAGCAGCGATGCTTTTCCCGCCATGGTTTCAACGACTGGTATTTGGTGATGCGCGGCGAATTCAGTGAGAGCCTTTTCTGCTAACGAATAGTGAACTCCTCCACCGGCAATTATGACCGGGTGAAGTGCCGCATTAATTAGCCTGGCACATTCTGCTATTTCATTAATGGCGGCGCGAGGACGGGGGATCTCATGGATAGTTTCTTTGAAGAAAGCTTCTGGGAATTCGAAAGCCATCGCCTGGACATCTTGCGGCAAAGCTAAGAAAGTCGGCCCACACGACGCTGGGTCAAGCATGGTCATTAGCGCCTGGGGCAGGGAGGAAAGAATTTGTGATGGGTTGGTGATGCGATCCCAATAACGAACGACGGAGCGAAAGGCATCGTTGACGGTAGTTGATGGTTCACCGAAATGCTCCACTTGTTGCAGAACTGGATCGGGGTTGCGACTTTGATAGGTATCTCCGGATAAAATCAACATGGGTAGCCGATTTGCCAGGGCAGTTCCAGCTGCTGTCACGACATTGAGCGCCCCGGGACCGATGGAGGTTGTGACTACCATCGCCTGCTGGCGGCGCATTGCCTTAGCGTATGCAACTGCTGCAAGACCCATTCCTTCTTCGCTCTGGCCGCGCAACGTCGGGATTATTTCTTGCGCGTCGAATAGCGCGTCACCCAACGAGAGAGCATTTCCATGCCCGAAGATCGCAAATACTCCAGGAAAATAAGGAAGAACTTCGTCCTCAATAACAATTTTTTGCGCGGTCAACCAGCGCACAATGGCTTGCGCAACCGTCTGTGACGCCACTAGATAACCTTCCAAGGCACTCGTGGATCATTTTTTTGGCTAGCCCAACTCTTTCTTATCCAAGCATGATTTGGATCATCGCAAAAATCCATCGTGCGCGCAGGTGTGTCGCCCGCTAGAACGTTGAGGTAATACATCGGATAACCCGGCATCGCGGTACATGGTCCGTGATAGCCGCGCGGCACTAAATAGATGTCACCGTCATGGACCGCCAAATTGTCATCAAAGGGCGAGGGATCCTGAGGCGCGGTGTAGGTTCGATGAAATCCAAAACCTTCTGGATCACCATGGAGTTGACCCAACTTTCCGATTCTAAAATAGTAGATCTCTTCATTTGCGACGTCGCATCCCTCAATTCCATCGTGTCGGTGTGGAGGGTAACTTGAGACATTTCCGTCCGGCGTAATTAATTCGACCGCCATTAATCGATCGGCCCCGGGGAAATTCTCTGGGTGCATAAAGGGACGCACTTCACGAGTGGCATCGCCCGATCCGCGAATCTCGATTGATTCAAGAGCGGGCACGTGAAGAGTTGGATATGCGGTTACGGCTGTGGCTGTCGCAAGTGCGATCTGGCCGTTCGATGAGGATGTAATTTCGATTTTCGAACCCAATCGGCAGTAGATCCAATCTGAGTTTCCAGCGAAAACTCCCTGACGCCCTTTAAGGGTGAACAATTGCCCGTCAACTTTTACTTTTACACCACTCACGTTCAAAGGAATAAGCGCACCTTCGGATCTTGCCAAGAGAGAAGGGTCAACCTTGAAGGCAATATTGGCCTTCAGCTCAAAAATAGAAAGTCCACAGAATTTCCAATTTGCCATTTCGGGTGTAATGGTCACTGCCCCGTTCACAAAGGGAAGATCGGCGTGCGGGAAATACCTTCTTGCGACGCTCACGGGTTGATCTTAGCCAAGCCCGAGCAGCCGCAATAGAAAGCGATGGGTGTCTTTATCTGCTCGAGTTTGCCAAACTATGTCTATGACACTTTTGGAGCCCATGACCCTGTCAATAGATTGCGGTGGAATGAGTCTCAAGGCTTCTGTTTTAGATAGCGCGGGAACTTTTCATGCTCAACCTATTTCAATTCCAACCCCTTATCCGCTCTCGCCCAAGCGATTTATTGCGGCGTTGGAAGAATTGGCTAAGAGTCTGCCCAAATTTGATCGAGTGACGGTAGGAATGCCAGGAATGATTCGCCATGGGGTTGTCGTGCACACGCCCCATTACATAACGGCAAAAGGGCCGAGAACACGAGTCGAGCCAAATTTACTTGCCCTTTGGCAAGGTATAGATATTGAGTCAGCGATTTCGGAGCACTTTAAGAGACCTGCAATAGTCCTAAATGATGCAGAGGTGCATGGAGCCGGGTTAATCAATGGCTCTGGTTTAGAAGTGGTAATAACTCTTGGGACGGGTTTAGGTTTCGCGATATTTGACGGCGGAAAACTTGCTCCCCATTTTGAAATGGCGCGGGCGCCTATTCGCCGCTCCACAAGTTACGACACTTGGATTGGCGAGCACGAAAGGCGCAGGTTAGGCGATTCCTTCTGGTCCCGGCGCATTCGACTGATGGTCGAAGATTTGCGTCCCGTCTTTTATTGGGATCGTCTCTACATCGGCGGCGGTAATTCTCGGCGTATTCGTCCAGAGGCTCTGGAGCAACTCGGAGATGATGTGGTAATTGTTTCCAATACTGCGGGGATTCTTGGGGGAGTGCGTGCGTGGAACCTGGTGAGGTAGAAAATATTGCCGAGGCGGATTTTCTCTGGCTTAAAGAAGAGGTAAATCGCATCCATCACAAGAATCGCCAAGTTGGGCGCGCCGACTGGTGCGGTTTTGATTTTGATTTTACTTGCCCGTCCACCGGCACCTATCCATTTCAATGGTTTTGGGATTCTTGCTTTCACGCTATTGCTTTAACACACATCGATATCGCTAAAGCAAAAGCTGAACTTTTCTCCTTACTTAAAAATCAACAGCCCGATGGATTTGTTTCGCATGTCACCTTTTGGCAGCGCGATTTCTATGAGGAAATGATCGCGACGTACGACATCGCTTTTCGCAGCCGCTACCTTTCCGACGAATTGCAACCCCCGCTTTTGGCCGAGGCCGTGCAGGCGGTGGCCGAACATGGCGGCGGTACAGAATTCTTAGGAGAGATCTTGCCCAGCGTGTCTCGCCTTTATGACTGGCTCCATACTGTGCGAAATCCATACGGAGATGGGCTAATTCGGGTTATTCAGCCCGATGAAACCGGACTTGATCACTCTCCAAAATGGGACGAGATTATGGAAATCACAGATGAGGATCACGCAAGTTGGGTGCGGGGCTGGCATTCGATCTGCGATCCGTACGATGCCGTTAACCGCGACCCCAATGCCATGATTGCTATGAATCATTTTGTGGTGGCAGATGTCATGCTAAATACCATTTATATAGAGAATTTACGGGTACTTGCCAAGCTTTTTTTATCGATTGGAGACGAAAGTTCCCACCTCAAGTATTTAGAGAGAGCAGTATTGGCTCGCAATTCATTGGAAAGGTTATGTTGGGATGAGGAAGATGGCCTTTATTACGATGTTAATGGGAAAGAAAATAGGAAAATTCGGGTAAATACAGTTTCATCACTTATGCCTATCCTTCTTGAAGATTTGGACGAAGAGAAGTTCGAGAGAATCTTGAAACATATTCTTGATCCAAGTGAATACTGGGCGGAGTTTCCAATTCCCAGCGTCGCGATGAGCCACCCAACTTTTCGGCCAAATACCGTCGGAGGTAATCTGGTTTGGAGAGGCCCGACATGGATGTGTAGCAATTGGTATTTAGCCAGGGGCTTACTTCGCCACGGTCGCAGAGATCCTGCCTTACATATCGCCAGCCAAAGTATAGAATTGATGAAACGTAGCGGTGTACGCGAATATTACAATCCATTAACCGGTCAAGGGCATGGGGCAGAGGATTTTAGTTGGTCCACCATACTGATCGATCTGGTGGTCAGCCTAAAGAAAGGATAGAAATATGAGCGCTCTCTTACAAGGCTCGAGCATTGGAATAGTCCCCCTCAATTGGCGCTACCAAAGTTCGCATATGAACGAATTTTTAGCCCGAATCGCAGGATACGGATTTAGAGGAATTCAAATTTCTGGCGAGCAGGGAGAATCTTCTGATTTTCAAAGTGCAATGATAGTCCATGGTATTGCACCGGCCGAGCAATATTTAGCAATACGTTGTAGCCAAGCAGGTCCGCTACCAGGCAGTGAAGATGAGTCGGCTTTGACGATTCGTCAGGCAGTGGCTGCTGGGGTAGAAATGATCGTTTTTGCTGTCGATGGATCGGATAGCCGTGATCGATGTGCCGGACGAGCCGATGCCGGTCCGCAGTTGACGCCGGATGGATTTTCAGGCATTGCTGATCACGTCACAAAATTTGCGAAAATGGCCGCTGACAATGGTATTAAATCCTCATTCCACCCGCATGCTGCGACCTATATTGAAAGTGAGCGTGAGACAAAAATTCTTATGGAACAGATAAATTCAAATCTTGTCGGTCTCTGTCTTGATGTGGGGCATTGGATTGTGGGAGGGGCTGATCCGATAAAAGCGGTTACTGATTACGCCGGCCGTATAACACACGTGCATGTAAAAGATGTGAGTGGTGAAGTACTTGGCAGAATGCTGAGCCGTGAAATTGAGACGATGAATACTGCAGTTGAGGAGTACAAATTATTTGTACCCGCGGGCACTGGCGTATTAGATTTGCGAGCGCTCTTTGCGGCGCTAGATGGCGTGGGTTACCAAGGCTGGTTAATGAGCGAGCAAGATAGCGCGTGGGAGCCATCGGAAGCCGCTTCTGGAATTTCCATGGCAAATATGAAAGCTGCACTAGCCTAGAGAAGGCGAAGTTCTTCCAATAAGGGGGCGTAAATGGATCTTTCCAAACAATTGGCAGCTGCTCCAATATCTTGGGGTGTTTGTGAAGCCAACGGATGGGGATATCAACTTTCCCCCGAACGAGTTCTCTCGGAAATGCGCGCAGTAGGACTTATCGCCACCGAACTTGGCCCAGATGGATATCTTCCCCAAGATGCAAAATCATTAGCGGCCACCCTTGCCGCGCACGACCTCGCGTTATGCGGAGCCTTTGTCCCCCTCGTTCTGCACAAACGAGATCGGCTCGCTGCCTCTTATGAGCGCGCAAAGCGTCAGGCGGAAGTACTTGCGGAACTGAACGCGGGCAATTTTGTTTTGGCCACTCCGGCCGAAGATGGCGAATATGACAATCGCGATCCTATGGACAGTAACGCGAAGGCGGTTTTCGCCGATTCACTTCCTGCAATTGCCCAAATCGTGGAAAGTTTTGGTTTGCAGATGGTGGTGCATCCACATGCTGGAACCATGTTTGAAACGCCAACTGATTTGGATTTTTTATTAAATGAAACTGATGTGAATATCTGCCTAGATACAGGTCACATTGTGGTGGGGGGCGGAAAGCCATTAGAGGTGGCGAAAGCCGCAGGTTCCAGAGTTAAGCATGTTCATTTGAAAGATTGCGACGCTAGCGCGGCAGCTCGCATTCGAAGCGGATCTAGTTCGTATTCGGCAGAAGTGAAGGCTGGGATGTACAAACCTCTTGGCCAAGGAGATGCTCAGATAAGCGAGGTGATGGCCTTTTTGCAGGCCATTGATTACCAAGGCAAGTTGGTTCTGGAGCAAGATGTAATGCTGGCAGGGGAACCTACCGAGGGAATGGGACCTGTCGCGGCGGTCATTGAAAGTATAAATTTTC
>JANXME010000327.1 GCA_025354785.1 Actinomycetes bacterium
TGTGAATTTCGGCGATCTGCGCTTCTAGGTCTTGGATTTTACGCTTAACCTCTACGTGATCGCCTTGCAGCTTTTCCAAGTGGTCCTTGAGGAGTCTTGCAATAACTGCATATTCCATTTAATCGGATTATCCCACGGGCACCGGGCACTTAGGGCACTTCCCCGCTCTGGCTGGCCAGCGAGCGAGCGCGCGGCGCAGTGTTTCCGCACCGCACGGGCAGCGTTTCTTGCCCCAGTGCTTGCCACCAGGGGCGAAGGATTTACGCGCCAGGCTTGCCGCCCGGCGCTTTTCGGTGAGGGTTTCCGGCCTATTTAATGGCATTTGCTCTCCTTATTTGCATGTAAGTTTTCCAAGCGGACTTGCATAAATCACAGTGACATTTGTCGCGCGTGTATTTGGCGATAGTCCCATGCTCTCGCTCGGTTTTGCGAGTCGTGGCTTTGCCGTTTATTCGGCTCGCCAGGGCCCCCAAGCATCCGCACGATTTGCGATCAGAAAACTGTATTTCGTTGCTGGCCAGGGTTATCAAGCAGCCCCCGGCCCCATGGCAATCGCGGCAATTTGCCACGCAAGCGCATCGACACTCCCAAAAAGCCCTACCGCCTACGCCCACAAGACGCTTGACGGTAAGGAGTCCAAACGTGCGCCCGGTTATGTCCTTGACCCTACCGCCTTGCTCGCCAGCGTTTATGTCGGCTGGATTTAGGCTGTTTTTACGCATTGAGTAACGTCGCAATCTCCGCGCGGAAAGCAGCGGGCTGGTCCTCAAGGTCACAGTCGCCCCAATTGCCAGTCTCGATCTGCAATGTTTGATCCTCTGTGAGTCCTGCGATCTCCTCGGCCAGCGTCTGATGGTCGGCGCAAACGCGCACCCACCAATCAGCCTGTTCGGCGGTGGCTGTGTAGTCAACATCCTCATTCTCTCTGCTAACGCTGATCATGTCATCGGCACCGATGTGGTTGCCTATAAAGTCGCTGCTGTAGTCACAGCCCGTTTTTGGGTCGATCATCCTGATCTCTTTGATCTCGCCTGTGTTGTTGATCTTGATAAGTGTCATGTGTGTTATCTCCTATCTGTATTAAGTATATAGCTATGTTGCTGTCTTGTCAATAGCTAAGTTGGAGTTTTTTACGCTTTGCATTAAGTATTTATTGGTTTCAATTTACCTGCAAAAACCGTCCCTTGCAGGTCTTCGCCGGTTTCGGATAGGCGATATTCCACGGTTCCCGTCACGAGGGTAAACCACTTTCGTCGTGGGTTTTGGGTACCTTTTTTGCGGCCGCGCTGGCCTTGGTTTATAGTTGGCAATCCATTGCGTTTAAAGGCGCGAGATAACCCGCTTACGCTAATCCCAGCGGCAGCGGCGAGGCTCGTGACCGACTCACCTGCTTTATGTTTGTCGTAGAGTGCCTCTACGTCTAAGATCGGCTTAAGGCGCATCTCCTTACCGCAGTAATTCCGGATTGGACGTCTCAATCAGCCCATCGTTGCAGCCAAAAGCAGGCTCGTAACTCCAGCCAAAAGTATCAGTGTCGCCGTAGTGTGCGGCGGCGAGAGCCTCGCATTGCTTGTTATCCGCGCCGTTGGCAATTGCCACCACTTCGCGGCTGTCTGTGTTGTAGATATAGAGTTTCATAGTGTTTCCTTTTTTACTTGATCTCGCCAGAAATCATGTGTGCGAGTATCGTAACAACTGGCATATTGCGGTAATCAATCCAAAAGCCACAGTCTGTGCGTGTTTGCATCCGATTGAGGATTGCAAGGTTGCGCTCGTTTTCAACTTTGGCTTTAGCGGCCATTGCTTCTTTGCCAACGAGTTGCTCGGGCGTCATAGCTGCGATCCGAACCAGGTAGGCTTCGCATTTGGCCTTGGTGGCTTCGATTTCTGGCATCTTAGCGGCAACGATTTTCTCAGCCCATTCGATCTGCTTTTCGGAACCGGTTAGCTGTGTCTGTGTCTGTGTCATGTGTGTTATCTCCTATCTGTATTAAGTATATAGCTATGTTGCTGTCTTGTCAATAGCTAATGTGGAGGTTTTTGCGATTCGAGCGATTTTTTTTGTCAAGTGACATTTTCACAAAAGAATCAAGTGTTTAGGGGTGGTCGTCAGAAAAGATGCTCTATCGTATTAAGTAACTCGACACCCGAAGGGTATCCCGACGTGCTGCTGTAGGCTTCGCCGGAAGCAGGGATTTACGTAGCCGCAAGTTATGCGCGCGGCGTAGTTCTTATTTGCATTTGACAATTAAAACATTTTAGCCTTATCATGTTTCCAAGAAAGTAAAACATTTGGGGGAACCCGCGGTCAGAAGCGCCCCCGCTAGAGTCTCAAGCACTCTCGCAGCCTGTCCACCTTTTCAGCCCCGCGCTCAAATCAAAAAATCAAATGAGAATACTACCCCTCCTCTTGGGCACCCGAGTTGTTGGCCGAATTGCAGAAGGTGACATCAATGACCTTCGCGCTATTTACGGAACTGGCAGGGTTATCACGCTGCCGGTTGGCACCAAGCGCATCAAGTCGGTGAAGATTCTCGCTCCTGTCTATAAGACACCAACCCGATCCAGTGAGATGCCTGGCGGATCAAGTCAGCATACGTTGAGTAACCTGGGCAATGGCGTGCAGGTGTTTGAGCTGATCAACGACCGAACCTCGGAAGCGTACAAGCGACGGAAGAGTGAAGCAGCCTAGATGGAAAAATCATGGGTCCTTTCGGCGAGTTTTCAGCGAGCAGGTGGGACGATCCCCAAAAATAACTAGTTAGAGCCCGTAAATAACTGTTGACAATAGGCTTAGGGTCGTATAGATTCAGGCATGGAAACTGTATATAAGAGAAATCGACTCGACGGGCGCGTGATCCGTAAGAATATTGCGGCGGCGACAGCGGCCGAGGCAATTGGGCCGATCACGAGAGGTTGTGAGATTTTCGGCCTAAGTAAGGGGCAATTTTCGTTAATCGACATCATTATCCATTGTCTGGCCGCAACTGGCCCAGCCGAGGTAGTGTTGTCCACGTGGACGGCCGCAAATGCGGACATGGGCTTTGCTTATGAGTTGCTGAAACAGGGTGCCATCACGAGCTTGCAATTTGTGGTGGATTTTTCGTTTCCTACGCGCCAGCCGGAATATTGCGCCGCGATGCGCGAGAGATTTGGCGACTCCTGTATCCGGGTGACCAAGACGCACGCAAAGTTCGTGGTGATCAAAAACGCTGACTGGAACATAGTAATTCGAAGCTCGATGAACCTGAATGAAAACAAGCGGCTTGAGTCGTTTGAGGTTTCCGACGATGCGGGCATGGCGGGATTTTGTGTGGACCTGGTGGCGGAGCTATTTGCAGGCCAAGAAGATGGCGCCTGTTTTGCCAATACGCCGTTTCAAAATTGCAAGGAATTTGGGAAATTGCGCGAAGGCGGAAAAACAGTTTGCGATGAAGATGTTATGGCATCGACGGACGCCGCGAAGTACTTCGGCGATGGCCGATACTCGAACGATCTGAGGCGAGCTGGAGTGATGAGAGCCTAAAGAATGGCGAAAAAAAGCAAACTGATCTGCGCGCCTGACATAGTGACGGGCTCGGCGCTGGTCGAGTGGCACCGCATTGTGGGGCTGTTCCAGTTTTCGAACGAAGCTTTGGTTGCCTTGGTCGCCGCCTATTGCATTAGCTGGGCTCGTTGGGCTGAATCTGAAAAACGGCTGGGGCAGGATGGTTGTGAAATTCTCATCCGCGACGATAAGGGCACGCTGAAAAGTGTTGTCCCGTCGCCGTGGATTGGAATCGGGGCGAAGGCGTTTGACCGCATGCTGAAATGCGCGAAGGAACTTGGCATAGGCCCTGGGCATCGTGCTGTTGCCGGGAAACCTGCCGACTCCACCTCGCGATCCGAAGAGCAAGTCAGCGCAGAGTGGTTTCAGTGAGGCTGACGCAGGCCGCCTACGCGAGGCACGTCGGAGTTTCTCGACAAGCGGTAACACGTGCGATCAAAGACGGGCGAATCAAGTTGAGCCGCGATGGCAAGGTTGATCCGGCGACGGCTGATGCCGATTGGTTGGGCAACACACGCCCTGACTCTAAAGTTTCTGCTCAATATGGACCGCATCCGGTAGCCGCTTTGGCCAAGTTGCCAGCTTTCTCACAGAGTAAGGCGGCTAAGGCGGCTTACGATGCCAGGAAGGCGAAATTAGAAGCTGAGCAGCTCGCCGGCCTGTTGGTGGCGAAGACTGACGTAGCAAGCGCTTGGAGCCGCACGATCGGCAACGCACGGCAGATTCTTTTGGCAATCCCAGATGAGCTGAGCGACATCCTTGCTCACGAGGCGGACCCGATTAAGATTCGCGAGAAGATCCGGGATCGAATCGACCTAGCCTTGTCGGAACTGGCCGGGGATACGTTGCCCGTTGCGGCATGATGAATTCGGCGGATCAACTACTTTTAGAGGTATCCCGGCTATGGGCTCCTCCGCCACGCGAGAGCCTTTCGGTATGGGCGGAGCGAGAGTTCAGGTTATCGCCGGAATATTCGGCGGTTACGGGTCGGCTGAGGCTGTACAAATTTCAGAGAGAGCCGCTCGATAGTTTTACCGACCCACATATTCGAGAAATTGTCATCATGTCCGCCACACAGATGTTAAAAACGCTGACGTTGCAGGCTATCATCGGCTACGTGATCGCTCGTGATCCAGGCCCTATTTTGTTAGCGCAACCGACGGAGAAGGACGCGGAATCTTTCTCGAAAGAGCGCATCTCTCCGATGATTCGCGACATTCCCGCTTTGCGGGTCAAGGTATCGCCAGAGAAGCGAACGTCGAAGGGAAATACCATTCTTCAGAAAGATTTCCTTGGCGGCGCATTGTCAATTGTCGGTGCGCAGACGCCGGGCAATTTTGCACGCCGCTCAATTCGTGTATTTTTGGCGGACGAGCGAGATAAATGGAAAACGAACGTAGGCAAGGAAGGCGATGGGTTTTCCCTCGGAGTTAAACGAACCGCTACCTTTCGGAGCCGGGCGAAGATCGTCCAGGTATGCTCCCCCACGCTGGAGGGTGATTCCGCCATCGCTGCCGCGTATGAGGGATCAGACAGGCGAAAGTTTTATATTCCGTGCCACGCATGCGGACAGGAGCAGGTGCTTGAATGGGGCAATGTCCGCTGGGAAGCGGCGGACCCGGCTGGTACCGCGCATTACGAATGCGCCAGTTGCGGATTGCACTGGAACGACGCGCAGCGGTGGGCGGCGGCGGAGCTCGGGGAATGGCGCGCTGACCGGCCTAGCGCTGGAGTCGCAGGTTTCTGGATCTCGGAGTTGTATTCACCATGGAAAAAACTCGGCGCAATCGCGACCGACTTCTTAGCAAAAAAAGACAATCCTTCCGAGTTCCAGACTTTTGTTAACACTTCCTTGGCGGAGGTTTGGCGGCAGGCTGGGGAAGAACCAGCGAACTGGGAAACGCTGCGGGGCCGCAAGGGCGGCTATAAACGAGGGCAGGCGCCGGTCGGCACGTTGCTGATAACAGCTGGCGCTGATGTTCAGAAGGATCGCATTGTCGTTGATTTCTGGGGCTGGGGCCGCACCCGGCATTCTTGGTTCCTCGACCGGCAAGTGTTAATGGGCGACACCTCGCGATCCGAAGTGTGGGAAGCGCTCGATCAGGCTAGGCAGGCTAAATTTCGCTCGCCGTCCGGCATCGACATGTCCGTTTCAATGGGTGCGATTGATTCCGGTTACGCGACCACTGAGGTCTACGCATGGGCGCGGGGCAAGCATGATTGGATCGTGATCAAGGGCCAGGATTCCGGTGCGGCGATGCTTGGCGCACCTCGGGCTGTGGATTTCAAACTGAGCGGTAAGCGTATTCGCCGCGGCGCTCGCGTCTGGCCACTGAACGTTTCGATGGCCAAGTCGGAACTATACAGCCAATTACGGATGGACGCGCCGATCTGCACGTTGTGCTTGGGCGAGGGCTGTGAGTCCGGCTGTCCGGATCTTATTTATCCCGCCGGCTGGGTGTTTTTTGCCGACGATACCGAGGATGAGTGGTTTCGTGAACTTTGCGCAGAGCGGTTCGTTACGCGGACCGTCAAAGGCTTTCGGCGCGGAGAATGGATCAAAGAGCGTGAGCGAAATGAGGCACTGGACACGCGGAATTACAGCCGTGCCGCAGCGGAGCATGCAGGTGTTTCTCGGTACCGGGAAAACAATTGGCACCAGCTGGCGCGGTTTGTGGATGCGCCGGTGGCGGTTGCGGCTGTCGTAGAGCACGAAATTGAATCCGCACCTGTTCAGGTTGCACCGCAAGGACAAGACTTTCAGGCGCTCGCGCGGCAACGGGCGAGACGGGGAGTTAGGTATAGACTTTGATGAGGTTTTTATGAGCAGCATCTACTCACTACTCAAGCGCGGCAAGGTCAACTTACTTGCAGATAATGCTCCGAGTGAAATGCAGCGGCAGTTCGAGACGCTGTTCGGAATTGCCACAAAGCATGAGTGCAATTGTGTGTTGGTGAAAGCGCAGAGCATCCTTGATGACTTTATCCTCGACGCGCCTGACGGAAAAGTGGGGTGGCCGCAAGGCCTGAATCTTTTACTGGCACTGCCGATGATGCCTCCCTATCGGAATATGTGGATTGAGGGCACACGTAAGGACATTGGAAGGCTCGCTGTCCAATGCCGTAGGGAAGAACAAGACATCAACGGCCAAACCTTGATTCACTTTTACCCATGGTTTGAGTATGAAGGTAAAGCCGGGGGACCCCTTGGGCGTGCAACCTTCACGCTTGATAAAGCAGGCGTTGCGCTTAAGGCCTGCGAGGTTGTCTTGTACATAGGGGACGTGTTGGAATTAGTTGCCCACGCGGCCTACGTTGGCATGTTAGCAATGGCCAAGCTTAACTGCAAAAACATCGAACTCCGTATGGTTGTTGAGCCGAAAGTAAGGCGTCAAAGACCAATTGAAGCACTTTGCAGTAGGTGGCATGAGATCAAATGCACTGATACCGAAAAGAGTATTAGTTGTGGGTCTGCCGCCTTTCATGACGAAGGAGATTATCGCGAGGTCCGGCTCCACTGGGTTCGCGGTCACTTCAAAGATTACCGACACGGTAAGGGTCATTTTGGAAATTCGAACAGGAAGTATGTTCTGTGGATCGCGGAGCATCAATCAGGGAACGCGGCATTAGGCGAAGTCATTCCGGAATACAAATTATGCTAAACAAACTTAAAACGATTTTGCTGGGATTTTTTACTCCCACCGTTGGTTCGGTGGAGGTTCCAGCTGGATTCAGCTTTGTAGATGTGAATCGCAAATTTATGTTGGAGCGGGGGCTTATCCCGAGCCTGCGTTCGCCCGTTCAGGAGTGCGTTCCAGCCCCTACTGAAGCTGAGATCCAAACCGCCAATTGGCAGGCCGTTTCAGATCAGATTTACGGCTGGCGGTGAGAGTTAGACTTTAATGGCGCAAACCGTCATACAACTCCAGGCGCAGCGCGACTTACTGTTGCGGCAGCTCTCCGAGCCACTGTCTGTCACGATGCGGGACCGATCACAGGTCAACCGCTCGGCGGCTGACATCCAAAAGGCCATCTCTAAGCTTGATGTGGAAATAGAAGCGGTTACCGCAGCCTCCGCAAGTAGGAAGCGGGTCAGGCAATACCGTATTGTCACCACTGGAGGATTTTGAAACTATGGCATCTCGACGATTTCAACAGACCGTAACCGTTCCAACGACCGCCACGCTACTCTCTACCCTGTTGACAAATTGGCCCGCTGGCGTGGATTTTGTCGCGCTGGAACTGGGCATGCAGGTAGATAGCAGCAACACCGGAATCATCCGCTGGGGTGCATCCACCGTGTCAACGACCAATGGCATGGAACTGGCCGAATACACTGAGCGTGTCACCAGTGGCGAGACAGTTCAAATTGATAACCTTTACGTGGTTTCCAGTGCGGCCTCTCAGAAAATAAACGTCTTCGCTCGAATCTAAAGAACCCCTTGTTTGAAAAATTTAAAAAGCTGGTTTCCGAAGCGGTGAACTTGGGCAGCAGAGGTGCGTCCGCTTCGTCGGCATTGCCGTCCAGCGGCTACAGCGGCGCAACAGGCGGCAGGCGTGCTGCAAACCTCGGCGGCGGTATCAGCCGCGGCCAGAACTCGCTTACAATTGCGGAAGGAACCACCCTTGTTCGCCGCTCTCGAAAGCTCTCGCTAAATAATCCAGCGGCGGTGGCCGCTATCGACGCGTTTGTGTCAAACGCAGTTGGAACCGGCATTGTGCCACATCCGACGCACCCGAAAGAGAAGGTGCGGAAAAAGCTGCGGGCGCTGTGGGAAGAGTGGGGTCAATCGGCAGACGCGGACGGGCTCGTCGATGTGTATGGGCAACAGTCTATTGCTTGCCGTAATGTTTTAGTGGCCGGGGAAATGTTCGGGCGTTTTCGTCCACGGCGTCTGTCCGATGGGCTTCCATTGCCTTTCCAAGTGCAGATGATCGACCCGGAGCAGTTACCATTTTACTTCAACGGCGGCAGTTCTCCGAGCGACGGAAATATTATTCGCGGCGGGGTGGAATTCGATACGATCGGGCGGCGTGTCGCCTACCACTTCTATAAAGCTCACCCTGGCGATGCGGATGTGTGGCCCGATGCGTTCGAACTTACGCGAGTCCTCGCGGCTGAAGCGCTTCACGTCTTCCGCGTTACACAGGCACGGCAGATCCGCGGCACACCTTGGCTGGCCCCGGTTATTATCCGGCTAGCTGACCTTGATGAATATACCGATGCGACGATCATGCGGACAAAGATCGCCAACAAGTACGTTGGGACTATCCGTAATATCTCCCCAGATGAGTCGGTGCTTGGCGTTATTAGCGACCAAGAAGGAAACCAACTCGCGCCGGATGGAGTGAGCTTTGCGAATGTGGAGCCCGGCACGATTGTCGAGCTTGGCGACAA
>JANXME010000338.1 GCA_025354785.1 Actinomycetes bacterium
TTTGCCGAGTTGCGCGACAAGCTAGCAGGGTTCTCTTTGCCAGTTATTTATTTGGCTATTGCTCCCGACATGTTTGCCACAGTAACTCAAGGTTTGGCAGATGTAGGTATTACAAAGAGTGCCAGAGTCGTTGTTGAGAAGCCCTTCGGAAGAGATTTACAGAGCGCGGTTGATCTTGATAATTCTTTAAAACAGTTATTGCCTGAAGATCAGATTTATCGGATAGATCATTATCTTGGGAAAGAGTCGGTAGAAGATTTATTAGTCTTCCGTTTTGCTAATACTCTTTTTGAACCCGTCTGGAACCGAAATTATGTTGCCAGCGTGCAGATTACGATGTCGGAGACTTTTGGTATCGAGGGACGCGGAAAGTTTTATGATGGGGTTGGAGCTACACGCGATGTGCTTCAAAACCACCTATTGCAAGTGCTCTCCATGTTGGCAATGGAGCCGCCTATCGATTTGAGTTCCAAATCAATGCAAGATGAAAAGATTAAGCTCTTGGCTGCAGTGCGAAATCTTGATCCGCACGATGTAATACGTGGCCAATATGTGGGATATCTGCAGGAAGATGGGGTCGCGCAGAGTTCGGATACAGAGACTTTTGTGGCGATGCGGCTATTCATTGACAACTGGCGGTGGGCGGGAGTTCCGTTTTATCTTCGGACTGGAAAGAAAATGGCGGAAACAACGATGGAGGCAGTGATCGAATTTAAACAACCTCCCCGTTTGCTTTTCACCAAAGAGCAAACTTCTCCGCCACTTCCGAACATCGTGCGCTTTCGCCTGGGTCGCAAAGATGGAGTGGATCTTTCGCTGCAAGCAAAGGCGCCGGGTTCGGAGTTGGTGACTTACCCAGTTGATTTAACTGTCGAATTTGCGGCGGCGCTAGGGCAGCGCAAGGAGGCATATGAGCGTCTGCTAGATGCCGCATTGGAGGGCGATCATTTTCGATTTACCCGAATTGATGCGGTATTACAGTCCTGGCAGGTGCTAAATCCGGTGCTAAAGGCGCCAACTAAGTTGCACCCCTACTTTTCCAGCAGTTGGGGACCCGATGAATCACTGGACCTAGTTCCAGGGGGATGGCACACGGTGGGAGAAGGCGCGGGCTTGCACTTATTGCCGACTGTGGACTAGCCAAATCTATTCTTAATCCGAACTTACCGGCCTTACCGAATAGCGAGCCAAAAAATCGCTGCGCAAATCCAAAAACGATCCATCTTTTAGCGCGTCACGCATTTGATCTACTAATCGAACGATAAAGCGTTCATTATGGATCGTGGCCAAGGTTGCGGCCAGGATTTCCTTGCCACGAAAGAGGTGGTTTAGGTAGCCCCGTGTGTAATGGAGGCAGGTATAGCAATCGCATTCATCATCGATCGGCACAAATTGCCTTCGATAAGGAGCATTTGAAACATTGAACCTGCCCTCCATTGTGTAGACCGCGCTGGTTCGGGCGATACGAGATGCCAGCACACAATCAAATGTGTCAATCCCATTGGCCACACCAACGAAAAGATCTTCGGGTGCTCCGATTCCCAAAAGGTGTTTCGGTTTGTCCTCCGGTAATTCCTGGTTCACCCAGGAAATAATCGTTCCCAATTGCCCCTTATCCAACGCGCCACCAATTCCAAAACCATCGAAGGAAATTCCAGAAGAAACCATCTCGCCTAGATTTTTGGCAGCTCTTCTTCGCAGATCTTCGTATTGTGCGCCTTGAATAACCCCAAAAAGTGCTTGGTAGGGGCTATCTTTTCGGCTTTGAGATTGGCGTTGGTGCTCGTCCAGGCAACGAATTGCCCAAGCCGTTGTTCGATCTACCGCCCCTTCTTGGTAGCGACGGGTGTTATGTAGCGTTGTGCATTCGTCGAAGGCAAAGATGATGTCGGCGCCGATTTGATGTTGAACTTGCATGGAGATTTCAGGTGTGAAGCGGTGCATCGCTCCGTCTAGGTGGGATTTAAAGGTCACTCCATCGTCATCTACATGTGCTAAACGATCCTTATTCAGGGCAATAACGTCATCAGCGCGAAATGTGGATGCATCCATCGCGAGAACCTTTTTAAATCCCATTCCCAGCGATAGAACTTGAAAGCCACCGCTATCTGTGAAGGTGGGACCTGGCCAATTCATAAATTTACTCAAGCCCCCGGCTTCATCAATTACGTCCGGGCCTGGTTGCAGATAAAGGTGGTAGGCATTTGCCAGTAGGGCTTGCGAGCCGAGCTCCTTCATTGTTTCAGGGAGAACGGATTTAACTGTGGCTTTAGTTGCAACTGGAACAAAGCAGGGAGTTTCCATTTTGCCGTGCGGGGTCGAAATGGTCCCGGCCCGTGCTAACCCTTTTTCGGTATGTGAAATTTTGAAGGTGAAACCTTCGGGGGCGCCCATTTGGGTATTGAACCACCAACTCTGAGCAAGGCGATCCAAAGGGGAGGCCGGCCCGGCCGGATTGCTTAATCGGGCTGGGGCAGGTTTTGTCAGGCTACCTCTGATAAGGGCGAATAGATGGCCCGGGAAGGCCCAATTAACCCCACTTTTACTGCCCCATGGATATGGCGGTAATGGATAAAAACCATCCCTGGCTCGGGAATTTGATTTCTTTGAGGGCCAGAAGTTGAGGCGGGCGTCGGCGATATACCGAAAAGTGATCTTGGACAAATGTAAAAAGATGCTAAATCGTTAGCAAAAATAGGGGTGAAAAGCGCCTAAAAAGGCGCATATGGGTTTCAATTTAGTGAGATTTTGGCTACCGTTCAGGTCTTCGCGAGGGTTATTTCAGGTCAAACTGGAATATCGACCCCACGGTCTGGCCGTGGAGAAAATATGGGGCGTGAGTAAGTGGAGAATGTTGCAGTTGTAAACGATGAGGCGCCTGCCGATCTTGCCGTTGTACAACGCACGCCCCGTCAAATTGCTTGGATGCGATTTAAGCGCAATAAAGTGGGAGTCGTATCTGCATGCGTGGCGATTTTCTTTTTTGTAGCCGCATATCTCTCTCCAGTAATTACTCGCCTCTTGGGACTTAGCAACACGCTCACTTACCCACAAACGCTAAATGAATTTGCGATGCCAATTGGCGCGGCCGGCGGAATTAGCCTTACCCACCCTTTGGGCGTTGAGCCGGGAGCTGGGCGCGACATTCTTTCGCTGCTTTTGTATGGCTCACGAATTTCCTTCACAGTTGCAGTTTTTGCCAGCGTGACCTCCATCGGAATGGGCATGCTCATCGGCGTGGCAACGGGATATTTTCGGGGCAAAGTCGATGCCATCGTCGGCCGTTTCTCTGATTTCCTGCTCTCTTTCCCAGCCACCTT
>JANXME010000029.1 GCA_025354785.1 Actinomycetes bacterium
TGAGGCAGATGTGGCGCTGGTTGTCGTCGATGAATTCATTGAAAAGGTGAAGGGCCTCGCACTATCCGTTTTACCAACACTGCAATCGGGCAGCAACCAAGCCCAAGCTATCTTTGACATCATTCAAGCCGAGTTAGTGGAGATTCTTGGGCAATCGGTTAGGCGAGTGCCCTTTGCTAAGCGCGGCCCAACGGTCATCATGTTGGCTGGTTTGCAGGGAGCAGGAAAGACCACCCTGGCCGGAAAACTCGCTAAGTTTTTTGCCGATCAAGGAAACACACCCATCCTCATCGCCGCAGATTTACAACGGCCTAATGCCGTAACGCAATTGCAAGTTGTAGGTAAGAACGCAGGGATTCCGGTTTTTGCTCCCGAGCCCGGCAACGGCGTTGGCAACCCAGTCACCGTGGCGCGCGATGGAATCTCCTTTGCTGCCGCTAAGCATCACAATATGGTGATCGTCGATACTGCCGGACGTTTAGGCGTTGACCAGACCCTGATGACGGAAGCGATTGAAATCCGCGATGCCATCAACCCCAACGAAATTCTCTTTGTAGTAGATGCGATGATGGGCCAAGATGCAGTTCGCACTTCAAAAGCGTTTCTAGATGGTGTTGGTTTTGACGGCGTTGTACTTACGAAGATGGACGGCGACGCCAAAGGTGGTGCAGCGCTTTCCATCGCCCACCTTACTAAGCGCCCGATCATGTTCGTTTCTACGGGTGAGAAGCTAGAAGATTTTGATATTTTCTATCCAGAACGAATGGCTTCTCGCATCTTGGGTATGGGTGATGTCGCTACTTTGGCCGAACAAGCCAAGAAAGCTTTTGATCCGCAGGCAGCGGCGAAGTTGGAAGATAAATATGCCAGCGGTGAAGATTTTACTCTCGATGATTTTCTGGAGCAGATGCAGGCAATGACCAAAATGGGTTCGATGTCGAAGATGCTATCAATGTTGCCAGGCGCTGGACAGATGAAAAAAGCAATAGATAATTTCGATGAGGCCGAAGTTGTCCGCACCCAAGCGATCGTGCAATCGATGACACCGCAAGAGCGTCGCGATACCAAAGTTTTAAATGGATCTCGCCGTGCCCGAATCGCGAAGGGGAGTGGGCGAGCGGTATCGGAAGTGAATTCCTTGGTAGAGCGGTTTGGTCAGGCCCAAAAAATGATGCGCCAGATGCGAAGTGGGAAGATGCCCCAAGGGCTTCCTCCCCAACTGGCCAGCATGGGGGCCGGGATTCCTAAGTCTGAATTACAGAAAGTGAACTATAAAAACCATAAAAAGAAGTCAAAATCGGGTAATCCAGCAAAGCGCGCCGCCGAGGAGCGAGGCTAGGCGCGCTCGCGATTTCGCCTTTAGGCGCTCTAGATGGCAGAATTACGAACCTGTTCGGGGCCCTCTACCCCCAAACATCCATAATGAAAAAGTTGGAACTAGTTCGGTTGCGCACCCCGCTGCGACCGGCCAGTACGACGTTAACCCTTACAGGAGCAAAAGCACTTGGCTACAAAAATTCGTTTAATGCGCATGGGCAAGATTCGTACCCCGTACTACCGCATCGTCGTCACCGATTCGCGCAAGGCCCGCAACGGTCTGTCGATTGAAGAGATTGGCCGTTATTCACCAGCTCAAGAGCCGTCTCTAATTGAGGTTGACTCGGCGCGCGCCCTTTATTGGTTAGGCGTCGGCGCACTTCCAACATCTGCAGTAGAGGCGATCTTGAAAGTTACTGGTGATTGGCAGAAATTCAAAGGTCTTCCCGGCGCTGAAGGCACACTTCGCGTGGCCGCGCCGAAGGTTCACAAGAGCGTGGCCTACGAAGCCGCAGTTCATCAGGCGATGAACGAGCCCAAAGAAGGCGCCACAACTTTGAAGAAGAAGGCGCAAGAAAAATTGGCCGCTAAATCTTCG
>JANXME010000047.1 GCA_025354785.1 Actinomycetes bacterium
CGAAGATGGCACTGCGGTAGCGGCAGCTGTGGCTGAACTTAAATTGATGCCGCCTCTGGTCTTTGCCGGCGAATGCGACAACTTAAAAATCAAAATAGCCCAAGCTGCCGCTGGCCAGGCCTTCTGGCTGCAAGGGGGAGATTGTGCCGAGACTTTTTCGGCCGCTACCGCTGATTCGATTCGCAATCGTATAAAGACAATTCTGCAAATGGCTGCCGTACTTCAGTATTACTCATCTTTGCCAGTCGTAAAAGTTGGTCGGATGGCCGGGCAATTTGCCAAACCTCGATCCAATAACTTCGAAACGCGAGGAGAGGTGACCCTTCCTGCTTACCGGGGGGATGCGGTCAATGATCTGGAATTTACTTTGGAGGCACGAACCCCGAATCCAGCTAGGTTGTTAAAGGTTTACCACACCTCCGCGGCAACGCTGAATTTGGTTCGAGCCTTTACCCAAGGCGGATTCGCAGATTTGCGTCAAGTTCATGAATGGAACAAAGGATTTATTCGGGATTCTTCAGTAGGCGTGCGCTACGAAGAAATGGCAAAGGAAATTGGGCGCGCTCTAGAATTTATGAGGTCGGCTGGCGTGGATCCAGCAGCGTTCAAGTCAGTAGATTTCTATGCCAGTCACGAAGCGCTAATTTTGGAATACGAGAAAGCTCTCACCCGTATCGATTCGCGCACTCAACTGCCATATGACGTGTCGGCGCACTTTATTTGGATTGGTGAACGGACCCGACAGCTCGATGGCGCTCACGTAGAGTTTGCTGCAAAAGTTCGAAATCCCATTGGCGTAAAATTGGGCCCTAAGAGTACGGTCGCTGAAGCGTTGGACTTAATGAAGATCTTGGACCCAGATCGTGAACCGGGCAGGTTAACTTTTATCACTCGAATGGGAGCTGGCAAGATTCGAGAGGTCTTGCCCGCATTGGTCGAAGGAGTCAGAAAGTCTGGCGCCGAAGTTCTCTGGGTATGCGATCCGATGCACGGCAATACCTATGAAGCCCCCAGCGGGTACAAGACTCGCCGTTTTGATGATGTCTTGGATGAAGTAAAGGGTTTCTTTGAAGTTCACAAAGCGCTAGGTACCCATCCTGGTGGAATACATATCGAATTGACTGGCGACGATGTAACTGAATGCGTTGGCGGGGGAGAACAGATATCTCACGAAGACCTTGCCTCTCGTTATGAGAGCGCTTGCGATCCGCGGCTTAATCATGCCCAGTCCCTGGAGTTGGCATTCCTTGTGGCGGAGATGTTGCGCGATCGCTAATGTGGGGTAGTGATTTTGTTTGCCACCAGTACAAAGACGCCGATTGGCACACTGCACCTATTGGCAGATGAGCAGGTATTGCTGGGAGCAAGTTTTGGTAGCTTTGAAATAACCCTAACCTCTTTAGATTCTGCCGATGCTGAGAAGAAAGTGGATCGCGTAAAGCGAATTCCCAAGATTTCGGATTTAATTGACGACTATTTTTCTGGCGACATTGAGGCCATCAACGCGATTGCGGTTCGTCAACCAGGGGCGACATTTTCGCAAGCGGCATGGAAAGCAATGCGAAAGATTAAGCCAGGCAAAACGATCTCTTATGCAGATTTGGCCGACCGGGCCGGTTCCACTGCGGCCGTCCGAGCCGCAGGAAGTGCTTGTGCCAAGAATGCCATTGTCGTAGTAGTTCCTTGCCACCGCATCGTTAAGACTGGTGGGGCGCTAGGCAATTACGCGTACGGATTAGATGCCAAAGAGTGGTTACTTCGCCACGAGGGCGCGCTTTAAAATATCCACCAGGATTTCTGCGGCATAATCGCACTCTGCATCACCAACATCTAAATGCGTAACCAAGCGGGCAGTTACTGGTCCAAGCGCGCTGATTAATACCTGCTCTTTACTAGCCAACTCAACTAATTCATTTGCGCTTACTGGCATTTTTGTTAAATTCAGAATCACAATGTTGCTATCAACTTCCTCTGGCTTCACCAGACTCGGTGATAAATCAAAGCAAGACTGGGCTAATTTACGAGCTCGTGCGTGATCCGAGC
>JANXME010000231.1 GCA_025354785.1 Actinomycetes bacterium
GGAGAATAGAGCTTCTGTGTACCAATAGTCTCAAATTCAAACCCTTTGACATATGCCTTACCTGGCTCGACAACGAGAGTGTATTGCTCTGTGTTTCCGGTATCAATGTCTGGAGACACTACGAATGGACGTACAGTGAAGTCACCAGCCTGATCAAAGGTTCGACGAGCTAGAGTCTTGTCAATGTCTGCATAGATTGGATAATCAACCTGTTTGGTGATCAAGCCATTTTCCACACGCATCAATTCGTAGAATGCACTGTCGTCAATAGAAGATAGTGTGCGCTTTGCTAGAGATAGATTATACTGATAGCGAGTTGCACCCGGAGCCTGATAATTGAAGCTTCCCTGCGCAGGATCTAGAAGATTTGTGTCACTGACTTCATCAACAATAGCTTCTGAGATTTGTAGACCGACGCGATACGTCGGTACGGTTGTGGTAGAGTCTAGAACAATTGTCTGTGGAGCAACTTTGACAAAGAATCCTCCAGAATAGAAGATACCTTCATTAATGGAAGCTACGGCAGCACCATGAGATGCATTACTAGTGATCAATTGAGCTTGAGTCTGTAGACCAGAAGCTACTTGAATAACAGCACCGTCTGCAAATTTATTTCCAGTTAGATACTTGACGAGAATAGTTGGGTTAGTCTGTGTATCATCAATCGCGAGGACAACTGCTTTTGTAATTGTTGTACCAGCAGCATTGATAATAAGCGTGCCAATACCGCCTACTAGGAAATCAGTTAGAGAAATATCAACATTAGAATATTGCTGTTGCAATTGAATTGCAATGACAGAAGTATCTAGAGAGATATGACCACCAAATACAGGAGAACCATCCTGGAAAATGTGGTTTCCAAAAGATTTGATCTGATTTTGAAGGATAGATTGTAGTTGAGTTAGTTCACGAGCCTGAACTGCTTTTCCGGGACGAAAAAGAATTCGCATATAGTTATTATCGTGACCGCCGCCAGATGCTTCAAAGTCATCGTAGTAAGGTGCCACATCAAAGTTTAAGCTCATAGCCAAACCCTCTTACCGGTTATATGATGTTTGTGTAAAACCGCCATTGATTATACCTTAGAACTGAATAATGAGTTTGATATTTTCTGTCTGACTTGGAGAACGACCCACAGGCGCTCTACTTTCCATATACAATAACTCACCAGAAGTAATCTGAATTATAGGTGCAGTCAATGTAAATGATGTAGTTGCACCATATGGAGCCACGTTTGCACTCTTTGCTCCATAGATAGAAGAAAGAGAAGAGAACGTACCATCTAGATTATTTAGGTGTAATTGATTGGTCGAAGTATCGAACCAAACAACAGATGCCGTAAATGTTGCATTAGCATATAAGCCAGTTGGGCTTTGATATACCAAATCGTTCATTGCGAATGGGGTGTTCGCAGAAACAGAACAGATAGACGCCAATTCATAATTGGTTCCGTTCGCTGCTATATTATTAGCTGCATAGACAGGCTTTTCAATCAGAGCAACTTGTCGATAATTGAAAAAATTACCTAAAGAATCAACTGTTGGTATGGTTCCACCCTCTGTTCCAGACAGAGTGACGGAGAACATTGCTGACGTTGCACCAAGCTCTCTTGCATTATTAGCACCCCAACCACCCTGAGGACCAATTACTGCATATAGAGAAGCATTCACCCCGGTACTACCAGAATTCGCAGTAACGTTCGCCTTAGTATAACCAGATCCACCATTTAGAATATTGATACCATAGATTGTTCCGTTGGCATCCACCTGAGCAGTAACATTTGCTCCAGTTCCATCTCCAGTGATATTTAGAATAGAAGCGGAAAGAGTAGCAGCGCCATTATTATAACCAGTGCCACCATTCAGCACGCGAATAAGATCAATTCGACCATCTACTGCGGCGATTCCCACGCTATCATCCTGTGATACAGGCATCCAATCATTGGTGAAGAAATTCTGCTTCATGCCGCCGGAAATAGTGTAGAGATATTTCCATTTATAATTGTCGGAAGTTACAATGTATGGATCGGAAGGTAGTTGTCCGCCGATAGAAATCTTAGGCATATCTGTTGAGATGATACCTTTATTATTGTCTATGCAAACGAAAACTTGATCATAGATATTACGAACATAGAAATTCTTTGCATAAGATGGAGCATAATTAACAATTTTCTGCGGTGTATTTGAAGTGAATGAACCAGAGAAAGCCAAATTAACAGTAATGACAGTGTTACTAATAACATTCACAACTTCACGAATTTGAGGGAGTAGAATAATATTGTCACCGGGGAGAACCAAGCTATTGTTGTTAGAAAAATCTAAAAGAAAGGTTGTATTCACCCCCACAACATTGGCGGTATTAGATAGAGTAACGGTTCCATTGGCATTACTTGTGGATGTTGTACTAAACATCGCCACATTCTGCATAAATTGGTCATATGCCGTATTAGCGATCCAATCTTTACGTCTAACGACGAGGCTAGCATTAGATAAAGTTAGCTTTTTGATCGCAATAAGATTACGGCGAAATTGATTCTCGTAATCAATAGACTCAATCGGATTCTCGATTAAAGTATCATTGGCAGTCCATGGGGTATTCTTACCAATAGCGAGGAAAACATTTTCACTGTTTTCTGTCGTCAAGTCAGCAAGCATGTCTGCTGCCATGCGCACGCGTTGAAAGATAGTTAGTTTGCTGAGAGTTGTATTCGCCATCTGTTACTCCGATATATCGCCCTTATTTAGGAGGTTGCACGATCGCATAACTGGCAGCATTGATAGAAGGATATACCACCAAAACTAGATTAGATGCATTCGCCTGAAATACTGTATTGACACTTAGAGTATTTTGTGTAACAACTTGAATAATTGCCGTCTGAGCATTACCAGCAACATTCAAAGATATGATATCATTGACTGCAATATTACCCAAAACATTCGTAGCAGTTATAACATTGGAAGTATTCGTCACTCTTGCAAGATAAGTGTGAAAGAAAGTGGTATTGCTTTCTACTACACAAATAGAAGGAGTTACAACCTGAACAATGGTCTTACTTTGTAATTTTCTAGAAGAATCTGATGTATTGAAAACTATAATATCCCCGACGTTCCCAACCACTCCAAAATTAGTACCAGAACCATCAATTCTCATCTGCCCCGGACCACCGGTTACACTAATTAGAGCAAATGGGACGGATGGTAGTGTATATGTAAACCCTGTATAGGTTGGGTCTGTTGCCCCGTAGACGAATCTAAATTCGTCAATATATCCTTTGAAATATGTTGATTGAACAGAACTCAACATATCTCCACCAATCATAATGACGCAGTTCGCAGCATCAGTAGGATTAAAACATGGAGTAGAAGAAATATTAGCATTAGCTTCTAATTTCCCATTCAAATACATCTTCATCATGCTGTTTGCTGAATCAAATACCATTGCAGTATGATTCCAAGCGTTAGCCACGGCATTATTAGAAGCATTGATATTAGGGCAATTCGTCCAATCGCCTAAACCTTGCCAATTTAATGATAGAGTATTGAGATATAGACGAGGACCTCTAGGATTAATGTTAGATGCAGTATTAGACGCATAAGCATATAATATTTGTTGAATATTTACTTGCGTAGGATAGAACCAAAGTTCAATAGAAAAATTATTAGCAGTGTTTGATGCAAGATAAACACTGTTCGGTTGAATAGGAGTCCTAATAAGACCATTGTTGTTAAAAGATCCTACGTTGGCGAATGTAGAATTTACATTAATAGTAGAAATGTGAGAAGGGGGAGTTGCCTGTGTAGTGAAAATATAAGAACTGGTATTATCCACGAAAGAAGTAGATCCAGATGCTTCATCAAAATGTAGAAGAAGTTTAGTTGCTGCATTTGCTGGTGTTGGCATGATATTTCTTTAGAATGAAGAGAACGCATTTGCGCTAATGGAGCCAGCAGTAATTGGCTGTACGCTTACATTACCAACCATAGTATATGGCTCACCAAGAGAGTCAATCAATTCATATGTTCCAAGCATGCTCATACCCGGAGGATGCGCAAGTTGAAGAAGCGTATTGCGATATTCGTTGAGTGCCTTTTCAACCACAATGACATAAGAGAAATTATGATATGTGTTAGAATCTTGTAAATATTTATCAGAACTCAAGAAGCCATCTGTTCCTAGATAGAATCCCGGATATTGAATCAATCCATTCAGGAAGATTGCATTTGCCTTCGCCTTTCCGTTTCCGTAGATCGTAACGTTGGCAGTGCTTGCTAGGTTAATCGTAGCGTTGAGACTCGTTGCAACTAGATTTGCAAATACATTCAAAGAACCCTGATAATTATACACACGTAAAACATTAGAAATTACATTGTAGGAATCAATGTATGCTGTGAAGGTCGCTGTATTTAAACTCGCACCTTGATAGACTTGAGTATCTAGAACAAAGTTTGTATTCGCGGGAATCGTGTTCAACGTAAAATCTTGAACTCGTAGAGAAATACTTGGAGTGGAAATATAATCAAATCCTCGACTGACAATACGAATGTCACTCACCAAACCAATTTGATTAACAGCAACACTCAATTTAGCACCTTGTCCAAATCCATATGCTGTCAGAGAAGCATTTGATCCAGCAGCTGCATTGGCTACATTAACGCTATTGGCAACGACCAGATTGATAGGTAGTTGAATATAACCTTCGCCTCGATTAGTAATAGTGACGCTGCTAATCACCCCATTACCAGTTGTGGCAAACGCAAACGCAGCATTATATCCAATAGAAGAAGGAACTACAATAGTGTCAGTGACGTTGCTATAACCAGATCCCCCACTACCAATAACTACGTTACACACATAACCCAAGTCGTTTATGAAAGAAACAACATTAGCCAGCAGCGCAGTATTCCCGGTGACGGAAATATCATTACTGTAATCGGAATAATATGTCGTATATAGATTTAATGATGGGGTTGCAGTATAACCGCCTCCACCATTTATGACATTCATCGATGTGATAGCTGCAAATTGAATATTTGCATAGGAGAATGCATTCTGTAGAGGAGTGTTCTGATTAGCAAGAGCCATAGCGACGAAAGCATAGTTTGCTGAGTCAATGGTTGAATTTTGCTTATATATGATAGCATCAGTATTCAGCAATAAGAAAATAGAATTAGTAGAATCGAAAGCTTGAACAATGACGTTGGCGCCGGCACCAATATTATCGGAAGGATCGTTTATAACCTGAGTTAGCGTATTTGGAAATACTCTGTAACCAGAACCACCATATAATACAGATACACCGGTGATAGATCCAGAAGTGACATTCCCAACATACGCCTCTGCTTTACGCGCCGCAGTATCTCCGGGAGCTAGACCACCAGTAATGACAACGGGATCGCCTTTATAAGTGAAGTTGCCGAAAGTATCTTTGACATATCCCCTATACTTCAAACCCCTATTTTTAGAATCTACCTTAATATCAGACAATGCTGCGATAATTTTCTGAGAGAATTGTTGTGCCGTATTACTTGTGTCTACGTATGATACGTTCAGATTCTCCAGACCAGTAAAACTACCGGTAATATTAGACACATAAAGTTCAATAATAGCAATCCCAAGGCTGGGATCGACTGTCTTTGTTGCAGATTCAATAATACACGCTGTATTTGAAGAAGAACCAAGACCTTGACGACCAACCAACAGGTTAGTATCAAATGTCATATACGGTGCGCTTAGGACAATTCTTAGAGCTTGCGGCAATACCCACTTTCCGTCAGACAACTTTAAAATATTCTCTTTGGGGAAATAGATGTCTGCTTCTTTACCATATAAGACGCGGAATAGAAATTGGATTGATTCAATACTTCCCTTTTTCTGATAGAAGTTTCTTGCTGCCTTAATAAGCTTTGCTTCGTCCAATGCAACATTATTGGGAAAATTGGGAAGAAAATCGTTGATATAATACTGAATAAAAGCATTTGATGTACGATCAATGTCTTTATATGATAGAAGCTTCTTCGATTCAGCCATAACGGCGGAATTATTGCTGGTTTCCATCCACTGATAATATGCTTTGAGAAATGCTCCGAAATTCGGATTATCTTCTCGAACAAATTGCGGTAGTTGTGAATCTACGAAAGTAGAAACGGTGTTTGTGATAGGACTGGTCATATTACTTCGTGTTTATATCTGTCAACTGAATAGAGATTGCGTTGATATCATTAGGATCTATCGTTAGAATATTTGCCTTAGAAGATGAGAATGACAAAACGTCTGGTTGTACAAGAATCTTTAGAATACCATATGGATTCGCAATTGCAGTTGGAGTAAAATCAGTCAAAGTTATAATACCATGGACGTACCGGTG
>JANXME010000068.1 GCA_025354785.1 Actinomycetes bacterium
GAAAGCGCAGCTGCTCCCCGCTCTAGCGCCACCAGCCCCGACTGAACCAATTCCTTAATTCCGAAAGGGGTAAGTGCTATCAGCAGACCTGAAATCAGCTCGCTATCGGCTGTGGATTCAATGGTCATAACGCCGCCATCGTCGTCCACGATCTTGGCTTGAAATCGCTTGACCATCGTTAAAACCTCGCCACGGGCGGCACCGGGTTCGACTTTAACCAGGAGAAGCTCGCGCTGAACAGTTGTCCCTGGCGCCATTTCGGAAATGGCAATCACATTTACCAATTTATAAAGTTGGGCCATCACTTGATCAAGAACATGGCCCTCTAAATTGAGGACAATTGTCATACGTGAAATATCAGGATTTTCAGTGGGTCCAACCGCCAAAGAATCGATGTTGTAGGCGCGACGCGAAAACAGGGATGCAACCCGTGCCAGCACTCCGGGACTGTTTTCAACAAGAACGGCCAATGTGTGTTTACTCATCACAACTCCTGTGAGCCCCAGTCGGGGGCGATTCCCCGAGCGATCATAATTTCATCATTGGAGGTGCCAGCGGCAACCATCGGCCAGACCATGGCATCTCGGAAGACACTAAAATCCACAACCACAGGTTGATCGTTGATAGACATCGCTTCCTTAATTACCGCATCAACATCTTCTGTGCGGTCACAACGCAAGCCAGCGCAACCCATGGCGTCGGCCAATTTAACAAAATCTGGAACTCGTTTTGATTCAAGGGATGTATTTGAATAACGGCCCTCATAGAACATGGTTTGCCATTGACGTACCATTCCTAAACTCTCGTTATTTATGATCGCAATTTTTATTGGGATGTTATTGAGGGCGCAAGTAACCAATTCTTGATTTGTCATTTGGAAGCAGCCATCGCCATCAATTGCCCAAACGGTCGTATCGGGAATTCCAACCTTTGCGCCCATTGCTGCAGGCACGGCATATCCCATAGTTCCCAGTCCGCCAGAATTAAGCCAAGTCCGAGGTTTTTCAAATTTAACAAATTGCGAAGCCCACATCTGATGTTGCCCAACACCGGCCACATATATGGAATCTGGACCTGAGATTTCGCTGATGCGCTCTATTACGTACTGCGGAGAAACTTCTCCGTTCAACGGCATCGTGTAGCCCACCGGATAAGTGGCACGCAGGGAAGACATCTGACGCCACCAAGGAGTCAAGTCAGGTTGCGTTTTCTTAAATTCGGCTTTTATGGCCGGAATCAGAGCGTTAATGATGTTTTTTAAATCGCCAATAACGGCAACATCGGCGAAACGATTCTTTCCGATTTCGGCAGGGTCAATATCTGCATGTATAACTTTCGCATTAACGGCAAAAGATGAAAGTTTTCCAGTGACGCGATCGTCAAAGCGAGCGCCCAAAGTAATGAGCAAATCACTTTTCTGTAAGGCAGTGACAGCCGCGACGGTGCCATGCATTCCCGGCATACCCAAATGGAGTTGGTGGCTATCTGGAAATGCACCTCGCGCCATAAGGGTGGTAACCACCGGGGCTCCAGTCAGTTCGGCTAGCGCCATCAATTCACGATGGGCTTCGGCCTTTATGATTCCCCCGCCAACATAGAGAACTGGCTTAGATGATTGTGCAATAAGGGCGGCGGCATCTTGAATTGCTTGCGCCTCTGGATCTACTTGGGGTTTGTACCCAGCCAAAGAAATCTTTGAAGGGTATTTGAAGTTAGTCATCTTCTGTAAAGCGTCTTTTGCAATATCTACAAGTACGGGTCCGGGACGACCGGTACTTGCAATATGAAATGCTTCAGCGATGGCTCGCGGAATATCTGCGGGGTTCGTGATTAAATAATTATGTTTGGTGATGGGCATTGTTACGCCACGAATGTCGGCCTCTTGAAAAGCATCAGTGCCAATGGCCGCCGATGGAACTTGTCCGGTAATTGCCACAAGCGGAACCGAGTCCATATGGGCATCGGCAAGTGGAGTGACCAAATTTGTGGCACCCGGTCCAGAGGTCGCAATGCAAACTCCCGTGCGACCGGTTGCTTGGGCATAGCCAGCGGCAGCGTGGCCAGCTCCTTGTTCGTGTCGGACCAAAATGTGGCGGATCTTGGAATCAAAGATTGGGTCGTAAGCAGGAAGAATCGCGCCACCTGGAATGCCGAACATGACATCAACGCCGGCGGCTTCCAAGGATTTGACCAAGCTGGCAGCCCCTGACATCTCCGGGCCAAGATCTCGGCTCATTTCCTACTCCCTTCTCTCCTCTATCCGTAGGTTTACAGTGGTATAAATGCAAAAACCCTCAGTATCAACTGAGGGTAGCGCGTGATCTCGATGTTGCTAGATCGCGCGCTTTTCAATCACCACTGATGAAATCATGGCTTTATTCTCCAACGGAATCCCAAACCCGTCAACCCATGAGATGCCAATCTCACGATTTGGGATGCCTTAATCGCAGACGGCTCCCTTACTGGCCGATCCAACCAACTTGGCATATTTGGCAAGAACTCCACGAGTGTATTTGTGAGGAATTGGGGCAAAGTTAACGCGACGGGCGCGCAGCTCTTCGTCGGAGACAAGTAAATCCAAAGTTCGATTTACTGTATCTAGACGAATTCGATCGCCGTCTTGTACAAAGGCAATTGCTCCGCCAAGTGACGCCTCCGGTGCAACATGGCCAACGCATAAGCCGGTTGTGCCTCCAGAGAAGCGACCATCGGTAATTAGAAGAACCGATTTTCCAAGTCCAGCACCTTTTATCGCTCCAGTGATCATTAGCATTTCGCGCATTCCCGGCCCACCTCTTGGGCCCTCGTAACGAATTACCACAACATCGCCAGCTTTAATCGTTCCATTTTCTAGCGCATCCATCGCGTGCTGTTCTCGCTCGAAAACCCGCGCCGGACCTTCAAA
>JANXME010000088.1 GCA_025354785.1 Actinomycetes bacterium
GCCGGGAATCGAACCCGGGTCCTTCGGTACTAAAACAGGGCTTCTACGGGCGTAGTGTGCTTATCGTTTTCTCAGCTCCGGATCTCTTACACACAAGTATCCGACGAACTCATTTACGGTTTTGTTCTCTGATGTCGTCCGCAACGCCAACACCATGAAAAGCCCTCTTACGACGTTAGACCCCGAATCGAAGGCTCACTCGGGCTAACGGACTAGGGAGCTCGCTTAGGCAGCGAGAGCGAAGTCAGCGACAGTGTTTTTGGCGCTTAGTTTTTTGCACAGGTTTTTGGTTAACGAGATCATCCTGGCTTCCTCGGCCCGCTTCCCCTGCCTCAACATCCAAAGTCGAGACCGTTCACCCCCAAGGTTGAAAATTGGGATTTCCTCAAAACTGGCGCGCAAGCGCCGTCGTCGGAAAACCCCTTTAAACAAATTCGAGAATTGAAGCGTTACTTCATCACTATTTAGTTTTCATTGTGCCGCAGTTTTCATTGTGCCTGGATATCACCGTGCTTCGGTTTTCACCATTCGACTGTTTATATCTCTAGATAAGTAAACGCTGAAAGCCGCCGTGAAATTCCTTCCACTGCCCCATTGTAGATTAATAAAGCAATAGCGCGCGTTCTAGTTTTACGCTCACCAGAGGGTTAGAAAGGCCCCGAACTTTGATTTTCCGCCTCTTCAAGATCAGGGCCGATAGAGAGTAAGGGTCTTGCGGAACCCAAATATGTTGAAATTAATCGGCAAGAAAGTCTATATTTCACCATTAATCTCTGACTGATTTACCTGATCTTCGCCGAGATATTTCCCTCTCGACCTCGCGGCCCATCTCCCTCTCAATGAGCGCCGCCCGCTTATCGTGGGTTTTTTTGCCCCGCGCGACCGCCAATTCGATCTTAGCTTTTCCGTCCTTGAAATAAAGAGAGAGCGGAATCAATGTCAGCCCCCCTTCCTTAGTTTTACCTATGAGGCGGTTAAGCTCGTCTCGATGAACCAATAATTTACGATCACGGCGCGGAGTGTGGTTGGTCCACGTGCCTTCCGTGTATTCAGGAATATGCACGCCGCTGAGCCAAAGTTCGCCGTCATTGATCAGCGCGAAACCATCAATGAGTGAAGCCCGACCTAAACGAAGGGATTTAACTTCTGTGCCAGTTAGGACCAATCCACATTCGAAAACATCTTCAATGGAATAGTCATGACGCGCCTTTTTGTTCTGCGCGATTAGCTTTCGCCCTATCTCTTTAACCATAATGCGTTGAGTTTAGACCTCTAAGTAGTCCCCGCGCTTAAACATAAGCGCTTGCATCGTGGATCTACACCTTTAGGTAACGACGAAGAGTAATTACTGAGGCAAGGATGGAAACGACTAGGCCAGTTGCCAACAGATAACCGGAGGCCTTCCATACCTCTCCCCAACCAAAGAACTTCGTAAAAGTAAGCAGCGGCGCAACCTTGGATTCAACCACGCTCTTTAGAGCAGCCAAAAGTCCCGTGGCAATGGCCCAGCCAAATATGGCAGAAATAACGCCCTCCATAAGGAATGGCAGTTGAATAGAGAGTGAAGTCGCTCCCACCAATTTCATTACCCCGGTTTCGCGGCGGCGATTAAATGCCGCGATTCGAAGCGTGTTGCTAATCAATAGCGCGGCGGTCAACACGGAGAAGAGTCCAACCAGCAACGCGCCATTGCGAAGTACTCCCAGCAACCTGAAGAACTTCTCAAGAATCGCCCGCTGATCTTGCACAACATCAACACCGGGTCGGCCAGTGAAGGCGCTAACTACCACTTGATACTGGGTTGGATCTTTCAATTTCACGCGGAACGACTCTGGCAATTGATCCTGGGTTACATTCTGCGCAATCGCCGAATTCTTAAAGCGCTCTTCAAATCGCTTGAAGGCCTCGGATTGAGATTCATAATAGACGCTCGCCACAACAGGAAGTGTCTCTAAATCCTGCTGAATTTGTAGCCGCTGATCCGCTGTGACAATTCCGCCAGAGCATGAGGGAGATTCAGATAACGTTCCGCAGAGATAAACCGAAACTTCGATCTTGTCGTACCAATAGTCCTTCATGGCGCTAACTTGCGAGTTAGAGAGCAAGCCCACCCCAAGCAAAGATAAAGAAATCGCGACCGTTACAACCACGGCAAAGGTCATCGTTAAGTTTCGTCGAAGTCCAATTCCAACCTCGCTCAATAGGAACCTTGCGCGCATTAGATCTCTCCTTCAGCAAGTGCAGCGGAATCAACTCTCGTAGATGGAACGTTTATCATTGGACGGTTGGCCAAGGTTGCAATTCCTGCCACCAACACTTTTCGCAACGAAAGATTCAACTGTATAATAAGTATCTGCCTAACTTTGATCGCCGCCTTTCGCAAGAAAGCCTGCTTGAGCCCCATAAATATCCATCTCGCTAATACAGCCATCGCCGTCAGCCCGTGTATCCGTAAACGCCGCGAACCTGATCTCGAATGACATGTCCGGCATCTAACTCGATTACCCGTTTACGCATTTGATCAACAATGCCCGAATCATGGGTAGCCATAACGACCGTTGTGCCCTCACGGTTGATTCGATCTAGCAATTTCATAATTCCAACACTCGTCGCCGGATCCAGGTTTCCGGTTGGCTCGTCAGCGATCAGAATTGCCGGCCGGCTCACATACGCTCTAGCAATTGCTACCCGTTGCTGCTCACCACCAGAAATCTCGCTTGGGCGGCGATCCCCCTTGTCCTCAAGTCCAACAAGTTCAAGTACTTCAGGAACCTCTCGCGCGATCTCTTTCTGAGAATAGCCAAGGACGTGCAGGGTGAAAGCTACATTTTCGAAGATCGTTTTATTGGGTAGCAAGCGAAAATCTTGAAAAACGGTGCCAACCTGGCGACGCAATTCGGGAACTTTATGGTTTGGAAGCGTTCCCAAATCCTTGCCAGCAACATGAATAGTCCCTGACGTGGGGCGTTCCTCGCGCAGAACCAACCGCAAAAAAGTAGATTTTCCAGAGCCCGATAGACCCACCAGAAATACAAACTCCCCCTTGAGAACCTCAAGATTTACGCTATCCAGCGCAGCCTTCTCTTGACCGGGATAAATCTTGCTCACATTCTCAAAACGAATCACTTACACTCCAAAGGGTATTGGGCAACGAAAACAAGTGGAAAACGAAACCATGGAATTCAGGACTTCCTGTCTCCTTATCGGTACACGGCCCTTCCTTGCTCCGGGAAGGCCTTAGGTTCAAGCCCTTAGTTTAGGCAAGGGCTCTGGCTGTAAAGCAAAAATCAGGGCTTTTTAGCCAGTTTATTTCTCTTCCTATGCGAGAACTGGCTGAGAAAGGTGTGACCTAGATTTCTTTTTCGGGGCTTTCGACACGTCCCCATCCCTTGATGGGGCCCACCGTCCATAGCTACCACTTGGCGCTACTTCTCTACTTAGCGCTACTTCGCCGCCAGCGAATTCCAGCTTCGATGAAATCATCTATCTCTCCGTCAAGCACAGCACCAGTATTCCCAGTCTCGTGATCTGTTCTGAGGTCTTTCACCATTTGATACGGATGCA
>JANXME010000142.1 GCA_025354785.1 Actinomycetes bacterium
TAAACACTATTGATACAAATAAGGTCAATCATTTGGAATCGTATAGAGAATTTCCGTTGTATAGGACTTTGAATATAGAAATTCCCCCGGATTCTATCTTAGCTGATCTAGAGGCTGACGTACATACTAGAATACCAAAAGAGTTTGTTCCAGTAAAGAAAACTGTAATGGAGATTGATGTGAATGATGCATTGGGAGTGACGAGTCAAATAGTTAAAAACACTGGAGATGCTTTGGCTCAAAAAACTATCATACTTGCTGATTCTATATCATATCACACCAAACCAAAGTCTTTAGAAATAGGATGAACACGCATATAGTAGAGTTAAGATACAGCGACTTTGTTGTTCGCGTCGTTGGTTATGAAGATGATGGAATTAGATCCTGGGATCCCGGTGAGGGTGAATATAATAAGAATCTATTCGCCACTTACATGTATCGTGGGCATATCTCAGAATATAGATTAGATAACGGACAACAAGTATCCAACCACACGGGTGAGACGTTCATCAACACGTCTATCATTCTAGACTATTCCACTATAGAAAAATTTGAGGGAGATGCAGTTTGGCTTTGTTTCTCTAGCTATAAACCAATCAGTGCGACTCTTTTGAGATTACGAGGATCAGCGATAGTTCCCGCCGGCATGGGAGCATATAATGTTCTGGGTAGATTTGAAGCTGAAGAAAAGACTGCTAAAGCATTTAACTATCTAATGCCACGCGACCATGACGTTGAGATAGTTGGTGATGCTAAGGTATTATTATTGAAATATGGAGAATTTATAAACGTACCAACAAAGTTCACTGATATTTGATTAGGTCTTTGAACTTGATCAGATTAGATGCTTTCATTTCATCTAAGGTCTGGGTGACCTCTCTATAGACGCCGTAATCATCATACCATTCTGTCCAGATAACTAGAGGAAAATTGTTGAAAGTATATTGTCTAAAATCTTCTCCAAAAGTCCAGGTGCTTAGATTTTCAAATAGAGAAGCATTTCTATCAGCTTCTGGGTAATTCATTAGACTATATGTAATATTTTGATCTTTTAGATACTTACCGATAGTGAATCCGTCAATAACAGACTGGTGATCTACGTATCCTACATACAGTTCTACATTGGTGATCTTATCTAACTTAGCCATTCAAAACTCCCTAAATATAGTCATAACAAGTGAAATATTTATATTATGCAAATACACGTCCTTCCAAACCCTAAGACTCCCACCGGACTTAGCTATCCAATGGACCCGTTCTCGGTCCTTTGCTACAAGTACATCAAACATCTATCTCATAGCTATAAGATGATTCATTATGGTTTGCCGGGATCTACCGTAGACTGTGAGCACGTTGATGTAGTAGCAAACAATAAAGAAGATTTCAACAGACTCTCAGGGCAGTACATTCAAGAAAGAAAGAATCCCGGTGATTTAATCGTTTGCTTCTATGGTGGAGATAACAGAGGCGCTTGTTATCTAAATCCTGATCTAACTGTAATAGAACCTTCTATCGGTTATTTACCATCCGCAGTCTTTGCCCCATACCGAGTCTTTGCTTCCTACTCTCAACAACATATGTTCTATGGTGAGAGAGGGATGATAATGTCTCCTTCTTGGTTTGATGAGGTGATTCCCAATGCTATTACAGCGAAGGACTTCACCTATAACAAAGACAAAGAGGATTTTGTCCTATACTTTGGTAGAGTTACTCATGAGAAAGGGATAGATATTGCCATTCAAGCTACGGAGAAGGTCGGTAAGACTCTAATCATAGCAGGTCCCGGTGATCTATCGGAGATAGGATATACATCTACTCCTAAGCACGTAAAGGCTCTAGGTTTATGTGATGCTGCTATGCGTAAACAACTGATGAGTAGGGCATCTGCACTGATAGCTCCTACGCACTACATAGAACCGTTCGGCAATATGGTGATTGAAGCTAATCTATCAGGAACTCCCGTAATCACCACTGACTGGGGTGGCTTCACTGAAACTGTAATACACGGTAAGACCGGTTATCGTTGTAGAGACTTCAAGAGCTTTGTCGAAGCAGTAGAAAGAATAGACTGGATCAACTCTGAAGATTGTATAGCTCATGGTATGAACTATGATGATGAGCCAATTCATCAGCGCCACGATATATATCTACAGAAAGTAATCAAAGGATCTTTTTACGCATGAAGAAGTTGTTCATATTAGGATCTACTATTCACCCAAGAATGGATAAGGACTTTACCTACAGTAGAGGAGTCAGATCTCACTTCAAGGTAGAAGAAAGACTGCGTATGACAATCTCTTCAGTAATATCTATCAAAAACAATTTCCCGGATGCCGATATAGTTGTTGTGGATGCATCAGTAGATTCTACGGGAAATAATGAACAATACTTTCCCATGTTAGGAGCTGAATTCGTTTCCCTTACAGACATAGATCCAGAAGCAACTGAGTTTATCAATAGCTATGATCAAAAGAGTTCCTGTGAATGTAAGCTATTGTATACGTATATGTCACACGCTAGAGAGAAGCTTCTTTCTTATGACTATATCATCAAGGGGACCGGTAGATATCATGTTCTAGGAATGACTGAGAAAGACTTCTCTGAAGAAAATAAAGACAAAATTCTATTCAAAAAGCCCAACATCTTTGAATGGACTGATGCTTGGCAATACGATTTTATTGATCGTAGACATGTATGGGGAGATAATCTCCTTCGCCAATATTGTACAGTCATATACGCATTTGGCGTAAAGCATTTGGATAGATTCCTAGATATATACAAAGCAGGGGAGCATCTTCTAAAACATCCTAAGATGCGCCATTATGATATTGAATCTCTGAGTTATTATTTGACGCGCCCATACGCGGATGATATTGTAGAGACTGATTGGAGAGTATGTGGATGGGACGGTGTGGGCGGGAATCTAGTTTATTATTAGGAGATTATAATGCAAACGAGCATGATTGTAGTTGATGATTTTTATAGCAACCCAGATGAGGTTCGTGCCTTCGCTCTTGCTCAGACATTCGATGTGAAGGGAAACTATCCGGGAGCACGCACCAAGCCTTTTCTCAACGATAGCGTCAAGGCATCTATTCAGGCTGTCATTCAGGCAGCAGGAGGGAAAGTAACGGACTGGTTAGAGCAGCATAAGTATACGGGAACATTTCAGATCTGTACTGCTGAAGATAGAACGTGGATCCACCCAGACTATTTTAATACTTGGGCAGCAGTCTGCTATTTAACTCCGGATGCTCCTCTATCGTCAGGAACGGGACTCTATCGCCATAAGGCAACCGGTGAGTACCGTAGAACAACAGACAATCTTCATGAGGGTAGGGACTACACTAAGTGGGAATTAGTAGACCGCGTGGGTAATAGATACAATCGTCTTGTTATGTATCGTGGTGATCTATTCCATGCGTCACTAGATTACTTTGGGGATAAGCCTGAGAACGCTCGCCTCTTTCAGACGTTCTTCCTCAATACGGAATACTAAGCTTGAAGATTCTTCACGTCATCTTCTCTACTAACAGGCTGAAGTATCTATACAGAAGCCTGGAGTCTCATAGATATCTGGTCTATGGCGATCACGATATTGATAGACTTGTAATAGACGACTACCCTCGCACTCGTAATGATGCTATCTTCGATTTGACCGCCAAGGCATTTGGATTCAGAACGATACTTCACAAGAAGAACGAGGGTCTGTCTGTTACTTGGTCTGAGCTATTCGATATGGTAAAAGATTCAGATTATGATTATGTTCTACATCAAGAGGACGACGTAACTCTACAACAGATGATCTATCTAGACCACATGTTGGAGATAATGAGGTTGCGTCCTGATATGTGCGCGTTAACTCTTAGACGACAACCATGGTATTTTCACGAAACTCCCTCTAAAATCGAGGACACCGACCAAATCGTCAATGGATACCCTTTAGAATGGTCCCGCGTATTCTCTCCCATGTTCACTTTATACCCTCGATGGGTTACGCAGGGAGATATGAGAAAAATCTATGGTTGTAATATCAATGAGGGTATGTTGATAGAATATTGGGTGAATCATGTGAATAAAGGATTGGGTGCATATCTTATGAAAGGGAAGAATGGAGAGAATCTAATAGAGCATATCGGAGACGAAACTCATGGTATCAAACTATTACCAAATGAACCAAACTATGAGATATTCGCCAAATATGATCCAGATAAGATCTACTCTTCCAAGAACGGAGACTTCATCAGAGCCTAAATAATAACACACTCTGATGAGGCACCCATGGCAAATGTAACAAGCAGACAAGAGCTAAAAGACTATTGTCTTAGAAAGCTAGGCTTTCCTGTAATTTCTATTAACGTAGATGATGATCAGGTTGACGATCGTATTGACGACGCGCTAGAACTCTTTCAACAATTCCATTTTGATGCTACTCAGAAGATATACATTGGCTATCAGCTAACGGCTAATGATGTCTCTTCTAAGTCTATTACCATGCCGAGCAGCGTGATTGGCGTCACTCGCGTATTCCCTGTCTCGTCTAGCAGCATCAATAGCACGGGCACTCAGAATTTTAATATTTTCGATATCAACTATCAGATTCGTTTAAACGAACTATATGATTTTACCTCTGCAGATTATGTTTATTATGAACTTGCTAATGAACATATCTCGACTCTTCAACTACTATTCTTCGGCGATACTCCTATCGTCTATAATCGCTATACCAACATTCTATATCCCTCATTCAATTGGGGTCAGAACGTTATCACAGGCTCTTGGGTTCTAATTGAAAGTTATCAAACACTAGATCCATCAGGAACCCTATTCTGGAATGACGTTTGGTTAAAGAAATACTCCACAGCTTGTATCAAAGAGCAGTGGGGTTCTAATCTAAAGAAGATGTCCGGAGTTCAATTGCCGGGTGGCATTACTTTGAATGGTCAGATTATATTTGACGAAGCATCTAAAGAGAAGGCAGAACTAGAAATAGAATTGCGCGATCGCTATGAAGCTCCTCCCCAGTTTGAAGTTGGCTAAATGAAACACAAGCACCACATAATTCCTAAGCATATGGGCGGGTCAGATGATCCGTCTAATCTTATAGAATTATCTATCGAAGAACACGCTGAGGCTCACCGAAAACTATACGAACAGTATGGATTATGGCAGGATAAGATGGCGTGGCTTAGTTTAAGTGGACAGGTAGAAACAGCAGATATTGCTCGTTTAATTAGAATAGAAAGCAACAAAAACAGAATAATTTCAGACTCTACTAGAGAAAAGCATAGACAAAATGCCTTAAAGCAAACTAATAGAGTCAATCCTCCCGTTGGTATTAACAGAGGATCTTTTAGAAAAGGTCATATCCCTGCTAACAAAGGTTCTATTGGTTTTATGAGTGAAGCTGGAAAAGAAAAGATTAGAGAATCTAATAGACGCAGAGCACTAAACAAATGAAATCCTTTAGAGAATTCCTTAAGGAAGTAAAGAACAACAAACCCGGTCTAATGAAGACTGGATTTATTGCTAAGGGATTCATTCCCCAGCTTCCGGGTAATAAGAAGAAATAAATGCCAACTAATGTGTATTTTGACTTCTTCCATAATAAAGCAGAACAGTCTCTGATGGACGATTTAGTGAATGAGACCGTACAAATCTACGGTATAGACACCTATTACATGCCGCGTGGTAGTGAGACGTCTGAAGATTTTGTTATGGGAGACGATCCTAACAAAAAGTTTACAGAAGCATATCCTGTGGAAGTATATGTACAAAGTGTAGATAATTTTGAGGGTGGAGAACTATTTTCTAAGTTCGGTCTAGAAGTTCGTAAGCAAGCGCGTTTCCTCATCACATCTCGTTCTTTCAAGAAGAATCTACCCGGAACATATACAAGACCGCGTGAAGGAGACGTTCTGTGGATGTCTAACTTCAAGGCACTTTTTGAAATTAAGTACGTTGATGAAGAATACTTCTTCTATCCTATGGGCATAAATAATATTATGGGATTTAGTTTAATATGTGAGAAGTTTCGTTATTCTAACGAAGTTGTTAATACGGGTATTGTTGATATTGACGTTACGGTGGATACAGTGGTTCCAGCATATGATTATATAATGGTAGCTAATGCCAATTCCGTTTCTTATATTACCAGCGAATTGGTATATCAAGGAGCTACACCAGCGGTATCAACTGCCAACGCTACAGTCATTGCATGGGATAAACCATCTCTAAAACTAACACTCAAGCATATTCAAGGAACATTTGCTAATAACGGTATTATCAGAGGAAATACTTCGGGTGCTGTAT
>JANXME010000144.1 GCA_025354785.1 Actinomycetes bacterium
AATCTGATCGCCATCTATATCGTTTCCATCGCCATCAATCGCTAAACATCTATCTGCATCACCGTCATGGGCAATCCCAATATCTGCGCCGACTTCTAGCACTTTTGCTCTCAAATTCTCCAAGTGGGTCGAGCCACAATCGTCATTGATATTCCAACCATCGGGGCGGTTGGAAATGGCAATTACATCTGCGCCCGCGCACTTTAACGCTTCCGGTGCAATCGCCGAAGAGGCGCCGTTTGCACAGTCCACAACCACTTTTAACCCATTCAATTTAGTATCAACTGAGGCAAGTAAGTGATCTAGATAGCGGGCTGCGGCCGTATCATCATTTCTAGCCCGTCCAACTTGCAGTCCGATGGGCCGCTCCCAGGGTTCATTCATTCGGGCTTCAATTGCCGCCTCTAGCGCGTCATCGAGTTTGCCGCCGCCGCGGGAAAATAACTTTATTCCGTTATCTGGCATTGGATTATGCGAAGCGCTGATCATGACCCCCATATCGGCGCCACTGGATCCAACTAAAAATGCGATTGCAGGAGTTGGCAGAACTCCAACTCTAAAAACATCAACACCAGCACTTGTAAGGCCCGCAACTACCGCAGCTTCCAAAAATTCACCCGATGCGCGAGAATCTTGGCCCACGATTGCAAATGGACGACTGGAAGTTGATCCCAAACTTTCAACGAGTATGTGCGCGGCCGCAACTGCCACATCTAAAGCGAGTTCTGCCGTTAGATCGCGATTGGCTAAACCGCGAATTCCATCGGTGCCAAAGAGCGCCATATTCGCGAATTACGCCGGTTAAATTACGATGATGTGGGTTATCGCTTGCTGTACTGCGAGCGCTTACGGGCTTTCTTAAGACCGTATTTCTTACGCTCGATCACGCGCGCATCGCGAGTAAGGAAGCCAGCCTTCTTCAGTGCTGGACGGTGAGCCTCTTCATCAATTTGATTTAGAGCGCGGGCAACTCCCAGACGAAGTGCGCCGGCTTGGCCAGACACTCCGCCGCCATCGATACGAGCAAAAACGTCGTAACCATTCTCGGCGCCAACGGTGCGGAATGGCTCTGAAACTAATTGCTGATGAACCTTATTTGGGAAATAGGCTGCAAGTTCTTTGCCATTGACAGTCCAACGACCCGTACCTGGGACCAAACGAACTCTAGCGACTGCTTCCTTGCGTCGACCAGTTCCGCCACCTGGAGCCTTGATCGCTGGGCGATTGGTCGCCGCAGCTGGTGTGGACGAGGAGTAAGAGGAAGGAACTTCATTCTCATCGAGATCGGCAACTACAGAATTATCAGACATCATTTATTCGTATCCTCTACTTAACGATCTGTGAGACTTGCTCGAAGATGTATGGGGTTGGCGCTTGTGCTGCATGTGGATGGTTTGGACCTGCATAAACTTTAAGTTTGGTGGCAACAACTTGGCCA
>JANXME010000182.1 GCA_025354785.1 Actinomycetes bacterium
GTGTTCCACCGCCAAACCGCGCGCGTAGAGATCTTCGGCCACATCACGCTTGGCTGCGGGAAACCAGCGAGCGTATGAACGCGCTTCCAGCGCTTGTGATCGAACTTGCGGAATTTCTTCAATCAGCAGGCGCGCCTTGGCCAAAATGCTGCTAGCAATATCCAGCGAATATCCAGACAAGATAGATTCAGCCATTTCGCCCAAGAGTTGCGCGCATTTCTCCGCCAAGCCACTGATTCGATCAATCGTTCGCCCAGCTGGCGTTTTTGGGTGCGCGAAGTAGGAAAAGACGATTGCGATGGAAGTACCTATCAAAGTGGAAACTGTGCGATGCCAGGCCGTGGATTCTGCCAATCCTGGACCCAGCACGATTAGGGCAGTGATTGGAACATTGATTGATGCCACTTCACCTAGATGCAAAGCGCGCGAGGCGACCAAAGAGAGAATGACCGTGACGAAGACCGTGGCAACACCAAAGCCAAGAAAGTCAATAGCTATTAGAGCTGTTGCTACGCCAATTGCGGTGCCCAGTAGCTGGCCTGCCCCTTCGCGAATTGATTTATTGAGGGAAATGCGTACCGTTAACGTCGCTACGATGGCGGCTACTAATCCGCCGTTAGGCAGCGCCTGATTTCCCGCTAACCATGAAACCGATGCAGCAATCGCTGTTACGAGAATACGTTGCAACCATGATATTCGTTTGGTAAACGGGGCGATAAGCCGGGACCAGAATTCGGTCATGGGAATCCTTTCCTAAACGGAAAGTTGCTCCAGATTTGAATACCAGTCCAGTGCCTGCGGGTTAGCTAGAGCGTCACGATTGCGTACTGCCCGACCATTTATTACGTCGGTCACCGCTAACTCCACCAATTTTCCGCTCTTGGTACGAGGTAGTTCAGGGGCCTCAATAATTAATTCTGGAACGTGGCGTGGACTGGCCAGTGTACGTAGCGCTTGCTTGATGTTCTGCTTCAAATGTTCATCTAAAGAAAATCCTGCTTTAAGAGTTACAAACAAAATCACCCGGGTGTCGGACTGCCAATCTTGAGAGACTGCCATTGCTTCTTGCACCGCCTCAAAAGTTTCGACGACGCGATAGATTTCTGCGGTGCCGATTCGCACTCCTTTAGAATTTAGCGTTGCGTCACTTCGACCAAACAAAGTAAATCCTCCAGTTTTCGACTTTGCCGCAAAATCTCCGTGCGTCCAAATGCCTGGGAATCCTTCGTAATAGGCCGCGCGATATTTTGTTTTGTCGGGATCGTTCCAAAAGCCGATCGGCTTGGAGGGTAAAGGGGCGGTGCAGACAAGTTCGCCCTTCTCTCCGATGCCTGCCGATTGACCGGTTGGGTTAAAAACATCGGTCGCCATCCCCAAGCACGGACCTTGTAGCTCTCCTCGATAGACCGGGGCGGTAGGGACTCCGCTTAGAAAACAACCGCAAATGTCGGTTCCACCAGACATTGAAACCAAATGTATATCGGATTTAATCTCTTGATAGACATAATCAAATCCCTCTGGAGAAAGAACGGAACCTGTAGATGCCATCGTTCTCAACTTCGATAGATTGTGCGTTTTCATCGGTGAGAGGGATTCCTTGCGCGAGGTATCTATGAATTTTGCTGAGACTCCTAAAAAGGTCAACCGTTCATCTTGGGCAATATCAAATAGCCGAGATGGGCCAGGAAACATGGGGGAGCCGTCATAGAGAACAATGGTGCAACCATTAACCAGTACACATGCCAACCAATTCCACATCATCCAGCCACAGGTAGTAAAGAAGAAGACTTTGTCATGGCTCTTCAAGTCAAGTTGATAAAGATGTTCAGCGACGCCTTTTAAAAGTATGCCAGCGCCACTGTGCACTATGCATTTTGGTTTGCCAGTGGTTCCGCTAGAAAAGAGAACAAATCCTGGATGGCTAAAGGGTAGGCGAATGAAGTTAAGTTCTGAACCAGCATAGGGGGCAATCCATTGATCAAAAGTAGTGAACCCTAAATTTTTATCTCCAACCACCACAACCTTCACCAAAGTGGGTAGGGCCGCTGTAATCTCCTCCAACTTGGAGATGCAATCAAACTCCCTTCCGCCGTACGAATATTTCTGTGCAGCCAAAAGTATCTTCGGTTCGATCTGTCCAAAACGATCCACTACTGCGGCAGGACCAAAATCGGGGGAGGAGGTACTAACGATCGCCCCAAGGCTTAGCGCCCCCAATGCAAAAATTATGGTTTCAATCAAATTGGGAGTCCATGCAACTACTCGATCACCGGCTTCGACGCCTTCTGCCTTGAGAGCAAATGCGGTTGCTGCTACATCTTGACGAAGTTTCTCCCAGGTAATTTCTCGCCGAGTGCCATCTTCCATGATTGAAACAATCGCGATTTCATGGGGCTTGCCCTTTGTCAAAAGATTTTCAGCGACATTGATTTTTGCATCGATAAAAAAGTCAGCGTCAATAAAATCTTTTCCTGGGCGGAAGTAAATTTCACCTTTTTCGCCAATTAATTCAGCATCGTCCCAAACTTGAGACCAAAAATCACCCAAATTTTCAATGCTCCACTGATGTAAATCCGGGTACTTTGATAGGTCGCGCCCCGTTTTTAATAGCAGTTGCTCGGATAAGTTGGAAAGCGAACTCGCCTCCACTCGTTCCGGGGATGGCTCCCAGAGTTCACCCGTTGGAATCTGTTGCGAATTGGGCAATGCGGGGCACTACTTTTTGGCTCGGTTTAAATATTTAAATCGTCCGCGATAGTAAGCACCAGATAGCCCTCCGGGGGCGAACATCACGATTAAAACAAAAATCAGACCCAACGTGAAGGTCGGTTCCGACAGCGGTCCTTTAATTATTTTGGGAATTGAATCTAGAGCCGTGCTTTGACTCAGATCTTGCAAGCGAGTGCTCGCAACGGAGTAAATGATTCCGCCCAAGACCGCTCCCCAACGCGTGACTGCCCCTCCTAATATGACCATAAGTAAGAGGGCGATAGTGGTCTCGGCCGAAGCGAATCGAGGTGCGGCGCCCCCACTTACGAGAATCATCGATACCCCCACACCGCTAGCCAGCAATGCTGAAATTACGAAAGCCACCAACTTAAATCGTTGCGGATTCAAACCTAAGACAGAGACACGAACTTCATTGTCGCGTAGCGCCGAGAAGACCCGACCGGCAGAGGATTCGGTAACCCACCAAACAGCCAAATAGACAACTACTAAAGTCAGAAGAGCCAGCCAGAAAAGGTACTTAGTATTTATGACGCCGATGAATATTTGCGGTACTCGATCGGCATTGATGGGCAAGCCATTTTCGCCATTTGTTAAATTGCCGAAGTTTCGGCTAATAATTACATGTCCTGCCTCGCCAAAGGCGAGGGTCACCATGGCGAAGGTTATTCCCTTTGTGCGAAGCGAGGCCGAGCCAATCAGAACGGCCAAAATTCCCGAAATGGCAATCGCTAGGAAGGAAGCGAGGTAAATATTTACGTTGTAATGATTTACGAAAATGGTTGTTAAATACATACCGCTAGCAAAAAATAGTGCATGCCCAAATGAGAGCAGCCCCGTAAATCCAAAAAGCAAATCGTAAGTTAGGGCCAGTGCGCCGTAAAGAAATGCTACTGCCAAAGTCTGCTGGATGCCGGGAAAGCGTAAAGGGCCAAAGGAGAGCAGAGGTGCGATGGCTAGAATCGCAACAAAGATATTTAGCAGCGGTCGAGAATATTTCCAGCGCAACATTTAGGCACTCACCTTGCCTAAGATTCCCTGCGGCCTAGTCAAAAGGACTATGGCCAATAAAAGTACAACGACAAAATCTCCCAGCCCCGAAACGTAGTAATTTGCAAATTGCTTAGTAATTCCGATGAGCAGCGCCGCTAGGGCGCTGCCACCTATCGATCCCATTCCGCCAATAACGACCACGATGAAGCCGTAGATCAACCATGTCCCGGACGTGAGGGGTGAGAAGCCATTCTGATAAGCGCCAATCAGTACCCCACCTACGCCAGCTGCAACGCCGCCTAAAAAGAAAACTGCACTGAAAGCCAATCGCACATTTATCCCGAGAGCGGTCACCATTTGGCGATTTTCAACACCAGCGCGAATTATCAACCCTATGCGTGTGAATTTTAGAATGCCGATCATCGTTACCAAAAGCAGAGTTGCCACCCCAATATAGAGAAAGCGATCTACTGGAATTCGCGCGCTACTCAATGTAACGACATTAACAAACCAATCTGGAGTTGGCATGATTCGCAAGTCATTTGTAAACCAGCCGCCCAGCATGGCGGCAACGACGAGAGCAACTCCGACGGTAACCAGCGCCTGATCAATGTGTCTGTCGTAGAGCCGAGTAATAACTAGTTGCTCGACAAGCAAAGCGAAGAGCCCTCCGCTTAAGCCTCCAACTAGCATTGCTCCGATAAAGGTCCAAGTGTTTCTCGAGTCCACGATTTGAGTCGAGAACCAATATCCCATATATGCGCCAATGGTCATGAAAGTTCCGTGCGCAAAATTCAAAACGCCCATCAAGCCGTAGATCAGGGAGAGCCCGGAAGCGACCAGAAAATAGAGAGCCCCTAACCCGATTCCGGTTATCGTGATTAACCAAAAGGTCGCCATCTACTTCTGTCCTCCACTAACCCCAAGCATGGAATGGACAAAATCATCATCGTGCAAATTTTCTGGACCACCTTCAAAAACAACACGGCCCTGATCCATAACCACGACGCTTTCGGCAATCCGTTTAACCAAAGCCAAATTTTGCTCAACGATGAGCATGGTACTTTCTTGAGCAGCATGAGCTAAGGCATCTGCAACTTCAGCGACGAGCTTGGGGGCCAACCCCTTAGTCGGTTCGTCAACAAGTATCAAAATATTTTTGTTCAATAGAGCCCGCGCAATTGCCACCATCTGTTGCTGTCCCCCAGAGAGAGTTCCCGCCCTTTGCGCCGTACGTGTGAGTAGTTCAGGAAAGAGCGAATAAACTAGATCGAAATTAGCGCCCTCGCCCTGCGCGGCTAAAGACAGATTATCTTTAACACTCAGGCTAGAAAAGATTTCACGATCTTCGGGTACGTAGCCAATCCCACTCCTTGCAATCTTGTAGGTCGCGGTTCC
>JANXME010000234.1 GCA_025354785.1 Actinomycetes bacterium
CGTCTGTTCTAGCCTGCGATGCACAGAAAGGGGAGTTGATACCCAGTCCAATTTTTTCCCTGGTGCGCAAATCGTTAAAGAGCGGCCCGGTTCTCTTTCTTGCACCGCGTAAAGGCTATGGAAACGCGGTTATGTGTAACAAGTGTCGAAATTTAGCTCTATGCGAATGCGGTGGAAAATTGCAGAAATCTAGTGCGCATGCTGATCCACGATGTGTCCTATGCGCAAAGGAATATCCTCTTTGGAGTTGCTCTTGGTGCAGCTCGCGAGAAATATATGTCGCTGCGCGGGGGATTGATCGCTTCGTTGAGGAAGTGGGAAAGTCCTTTCCGAATTTTCCCTTGCTGAACTCTTCTGGCGATCACATAATCGAAAATGTTTCAAATTCTCCTGCGTTGGTTCTTGCTACCCCTGGATCCATTCCTGTTGCGGAAGGCGGATATGCAGCCGTCATACTGTTGCAGGGCCAGCGCTTCTTTGGTCATAGCGATCTTCGTTCAAATGAGCGCGCTCGAGAGTTGTTCTTTGGTGCTGCCGCACAGGTGTCCGTCGGAGGTGACATTGGAGTAGTCATTGATCGCGCCCACCCGATCGTGGCTGCTTTGACCACTTGGGACCCCATCAACATGGTGCGACGTGAATTGCGAGATCGCGAAGAAGCGCAGTTGCCTCCCTATTCGCGAGTTCTTTTTTTAGAAGTGGAGAGTGGTCAAAGTACCGCCATACATAGCGGATTGGTGCGAGCGCGCCAAGAGAAGCGAATACCATCTTCATGTCAGATACTTGGCCCCTATGATCGTTCGTCTGGCATATCGCGTATCACCGTCTCAGTTCCGATTGCAGAGTCTGCGATGTTATTGAATTTTGTACATGAGTTGCAGCGAAAACGCTCAATTTCTGGAAAGCCACTATTCAGTCTTCGGGTCGATCCCTACTCTTTGGAATAATCAAAGGCAGTAATTGGTAGACTCGCCGCTATGCCAATTTTGCCGATCCGACTATTCGGAGATCCGGTATTGGTTACGCCTGCTGCCCCGGTAGTGGATTTTGATAGAGAATTGAGAAAGTTGGTCTCGGACCTCACTGAAACGATGATCGACGCTCCGGGCGCAGGGCTGGCCGCTCCACAAGTAGGCGTGCCTCTTCGGGTCTTCGTTTGGGATATTGATGAAGTGTTGGGACATCTAATAAACCCTTCCTTGGATCTAAGTGAAGAGATTCAGGAGGGAGAGGAAGGTTGTCTCTCCTTTCCTGAGTTGCGTTACGAGACACCGCGCGCCATGCGCGTCGTGGCAAAAGGGTGGAATATGCATGGAGAGCCCGTGACGCTAGAGGGAAGTGAGCTATTGGCCCGGGCGTTACAGCATGAGACCGATCACTTAGATGGAATTCTCTTTATAGACCGTCTAGATAGCGTATCCCGTAAATTGGCGATGAAAGAAATTCGTGAATCGGATTGGTTTGGCTTAGTGGAGGAGTCCGGGTTGAATCCGCAGATTCGTACCTCGCCACATAGTATCTTTGGTAAAGGACTTTAATGCAGATAGCGGTGGCGGCAACTCCCGCGGTGGCGTTGCCGACTTTGGATTGGTTGTTGACCAGCCAACACAGATTGAATCATTTGATTACTAGGCCTGATAGGCCGGCAGGGCGCGGTAAAGAACTTCGATCTTCGAGAGTTTCGCAATGGGGGAGTGCCCATTCAGTACCAATTCTTAAACCTGCCAAGATTGAAATGGTTGCCGATTCCCTTGCCGAGGTGGATCTTCTACTCACGATTGGTTTCGGGATAATTTTGCCGGAGAGTATTCTTTCTATTCCCACCCATGGGGCGATTAATTTGCATTTTTCACTTCTTCCAGCCTGGCGTGGAGCTGCTCCAGTGCAACGCGCAATTGAGCATGGGGACTCTGAAGGTGGCGTATCTGTTTTTGCCCTTGATGAAGGCATGGATACGGGTCCGATCTATATCGCGCGAAGAACGCAATACTCTCCCTCTAAAAGCGCAGGAGAAATTCTTAGCGAGCTTTCCATTTTGGGTGCATTGGCAGTAAGGGATGCAATAGATCTAATCGCCAGCGGCGCTATCCCCACGCCTCAGCCTAAAACCGGAGCATCTATAGCGCGAAAGATCTCCAAAATCGACGCCCGCATAGATTGGAGTCAACCAGCGACTCATGTAGCCCGGGGAATCCGCGCATTTACTCCCGAACCAGGCGCTTGGAGCATTTGGAGAGGAAATTCGATTCAGTTTTCCAAGGCCAGATTCACTGAGGATGCTTGGGCTTTGGCGCCGGGTGAGATAGCGCTACGCGCTGGGAGGGCCATCATCGGTTGCGGTTCTGGAACAAGTATTGAAATTTTAGAGGTTACTCCAGCCGGCAAGAAAAAAATGGATGTGCGAAATTGGGCTAATGGTGCGCGAATAGGCATGGGAGAGCGCTTTGTCTAAAAGCTCTTTCCGCAAGCCGCGTCCTGATGCCGCGCGCTCACTCGCCTACGACGTACTTGCTGAGGTGAACCAAGGCCAGGCATATGCAAATTTGCTCCTGCCAAAAGCACTTACTGAAAGTACTTTGGAATTGCGCGATCGTGCCCTGGTTACCGAACTTGTTTACGGGACTTTGCGCATGCAGGGGCGTCACGATTGGATACTTTCACAAGTTAGCGATCGGGAATGGTTCCAGGTCGATGCAGGAATCGTAGATATTGCCCGCCTTGGAGTTCAGCAGCTTTTTGAGATGCGGATTCCAAGCCATGCCGCGGTTTCGGCAACCGTGGAATTGGCCCGGAAAGTATTGGGAGAATCTCGAGCCACGTATGTCAACGCCCTGCTTCGCAAGGTTAGCGCTTTCACCCTTGATGATTGGCTCACCGGCGTCGACGAAATTGAAGACCCAGTGGAGCGATTGGCAATCCGATACTCGCACCCAGAATGGATTGTTTCGGCCTATTTTGATCTTTTAAAAGTAGAAGAAGAGGTGGTTCTGGCGCTAGCCGCTAACAACGTGGCCGCATCTCCCACCCTCGTCTCTTGGCCAGGACGATCTACCCAATCCGAGTTGCTAGCTCTGGGTGGTGTGGCAACAGAATATTCGCCCTATGGCGCGACATGCATAACGCCACCACATGAAATTGATCTGATTCGTTCCCGCAGAGCTGGAATTCAAGATGAAGGTTCACAATTAGTGGCGGCAGTATTTGCCCAAGCCAGCAAAGATCAGCAGAGTTGGCTGGATTTGTGTGCAGGTCCTGGTGGCAAAGCCGCGCTTATTTCAAGTCTGGCTCGTCTGGACGGCGTGAAATTTACCGCCAACGAGTTATCACCGGCTCGCGCGTCACTTGTGGCGCAAGTGGTGGAATCTTCGCGAGTGTGGGTGGGTGATGGTCGCAAGGTTTTGCACGAGCACGGCGAAAAGTTTGGAGCTGTGATAGCAGATGTTCCCTGCACCGGCATCGGCGCGCTGC